>DASCSU010000071.1:0-8428 GCA_034399495.1 Candidatus Thalassarchaeaceae archaeon | reverse complement strand
TTCTCATTTGGACCATGGGCATTATTTCCTGGGCCTGCGCAACCGGTAACAAGGAAGCGAGCATCTGGATAAGATTCCTGCATCATTGCAAGGAATGGAATTGTGCCACCTTCATAGAATGGCATCGAGCCTTTGCCAAAGGCTTTGGAACTTGATAAATCGACTGCTTCTGCAATAATTGTTGGCATTTGAGGTGCAGCAAAACCATTCGCTGCCGCATCTAATTCAAAGGTAACATTAGCACCAAAAGGTGGATTGTCCTCAAGTAATTTCTTCAATTTTTCTGAGGCTGGTTCCGACTCAACTCCTGGTGGAATTCTAACGCTAACTTTGAGTGACGTATGAGATCTCAACACATTTCCAGCATTAGCACTAGATGGAAGTCCATCAGCACCTGTAATAGAAAGTGTGGGTTTCCAATTTTGGGCTAATAGTGCCTCTACAAGGTCATCATGCTGTGGTTGGACTCCCTCTAAAAAGGGGAAATCAGTAACAATTGCTTCCCCTAATACATCCACTATTTCGCCCGCATCTGAATACAACTGCTTTGACAAATCTATGTGTAGCCATTCTGGTATAATTTCACCAGTTTCGTCATCTTCGAGCCTTGATAGCAGATTTCTAGCAATTCTAAACGATGAAGGAATGACGCCGCTAGCCATACCTGAATGAACCCCCTCTGAAGTGACCCCCACAGTCAATGTGCCACCTACAAGTCCTCGCAAACTCTCTGTAACCCAAAGTCTCTCATAATCTCCAAGCCCTGAATCAAGAACGATTACTAAATCAGGAGTTCCAAGTTGTTCTTCTAATTCTTCAAGATAAAATGGTAAATCTGGTGAGCCACTCTCTTCAGAAGTTTCTATGAGAAAGCGACAATGAGGGTGAGCAATCCCTTGCTCTTGGAGAGCCATCAATGAGATGATTCCGCAATATCCCCCATAGCCATCATCGACAGAACCTCTGCCAAATAGCCACGGATCTTCACGCACAGGTTTCCACGGGCCTTTACCTTCAGACCAGCCCGTAAATTCTGGTTGTTTATCAAGATGAGAATAGAACAAAACTTCACCAGGAATTGAACCTTCAACATCAAGTAATAAAATAGGAGTTCTACCTTCTAAAGAGTGTACTGATACACTAAGTCCTTTGATTTGAACAGTTTCAAGCCAGCCAATAAAAAGGTCAATCGTTGCATCAAGATAACCATTTTCTGACCAGTTGGAATCGAAGGCTGGAGATAGAGCTGGAATCTCAATAAATTCACACAAACTTGGTAACGCTGAATCTTCCCACATGCGTTCAGAAAATTCTGAAAGGTGCTTCCAATCAATAGCATCAGTGGCGGCCATATTTGGGCGAGGGTGTTTTTACAAATAAGGGGATTGTTCATGTATTCAATCATATTCGCCAGACCATGCACATTAGTGGCAAGATTATGATACCCTTGGGAGTTTTCGTGATAATTATTAGCGGAGTGATGATGTATTGGGGGACCAGTGCAGGTGCTTCCAACTTTGAAGATGCTCAAATATATGATGGCAGTGACGGTGAGGTAGAATTATCTGGTTATTCAGAAGATGGCTATTTAATTGTTGTAATGGAAGGAAGATACGCTTCTGGCAAAGACTCAGTAGGTGGGAATGGAACTGCTGAACTTACTGAAGAAGATTGTGAACTAGTTAGTAATTTCACACTGGAAAACTCAGAAGGCGTGAATTTCTTTGAACCAGCGTGCGAAAATTCTGATGACAGTACTGCTGATGATGAACACATTCATGTTGGATATATATGTAAAGAAGGGTGTCCAAATGGGATATACACTTGGACCACTAACAACAATTCCATTGAAATTTGGGATGCTGAAATAATATTACAGGGAATTGGATTGCTTGCCCTTGCTTGGACAGGGGGTCCATCTGCCTGTTGCTGCGGAGGATTTATTGCAATTCTTGGTCTAATATTGGGCTTAACTTTGGGTAAAAAACCACCAGCAGCAGGATACCAAGCGCCGGGAGTAATGCCACAACAACAAGGAACTACGCAACCAGTAGGTAATCATCCCGGCACATTCTGAAAAATGTAATATTTGGCTGTTGTTCAATTATCTGCTGTACCTAATGCTATTCCTTCAGGGGCGCATAGACGAATGCTTCCGCGATAGAATGGGCATGTTTTACAATTATCTGCCTTTGAACCTGATAATCTTGGGAAGCAAGATTCATCAGTTTTCTTTTCAACTTCAACAAGAGCAAGTGAATGAAGAAGTTCATCAAATTCTGTGGCTATGCCCTCAAACTCCTCTTTAGTCCAAGAAATTAGACGACCAGTTGCAGCAACAAGAATTGCCGGACGTTGTACTTCCCTAACAGGAAGTCCTTGTACCCCGCGCATTGCTTCCTGTCTGACTAAACACAAGTGGTAAAGATACAACTGCATCCTATAATGACTCAAGAGTTCTAATTCAGCAGGTGTTCTATCGGTTTCATCATCAACATCTTTTGGAACTTCAAAAATTGTACCACTTACATCATCAGGAGGGTTAAGAATTGAAAGGCAACCTACTGTCTTGAGATCAATTGCTCTAATCGTATTTTGTGAATTGCCATCAGTCTGACAGAGCACAAGGTCTGCTATTCCATCAAACTCGAAAGTAAGAGATGATATCTGTTGAATTACTTGCTCACCATAAGGAGTCCAACGTGATTCTGGAATGTTAGAAAGTCCTGTTTCAATGTTAATTAAAAATGGCCATTCGGTTCTCAATGCTTCAACATGGAGATTGTTAATGGATTCGCCAAGAGTTAGACGTCCGAGTTTCCCATCCAATAATATCTCGGACATTCTCATTAACATCGCTGCTGCAATTTCACGATCAACTGTAATGGGTAGTAATTCATCCAATACTTGAGAAATCAAGTTCGGGTCAGCCATTCGATTAGGTGAATGGGTAATCCATTGTTCAGACAATGGTGTTGAAGGTGATGAACCATTCAATCCAGGATTTGGCAAGCCAAGTTCTACCAACCTATGAAATAGGGAACCAAGTTCATTCGCTGCAGGTAGTATTGGTCCACTAGATGCTTCAGAATCATCAGAAATATGTGGGAGAATAATTGATTCTCCAGAAATCCCTACATATTCTTTCAACCAATGACTGCGAATACAGGAATTAGCTGTATCAAGAGTATGTGGGGCAATACGAATCTTCCTTCCAACTACCCTCGGACTTTCTGTTTTTGGAGACTCTATTACAGGCAAACGCGTACTCTCTTGAAGACGATTAAACCTAACCAATGAAGAGATATTCTCACGCTCGGGCATAATCACATCAGGATGATGATATATTGGGAAATTAGCGAGTAATCCTGGGGCTAAATGAGAAGAAGAAATTAGATTTGAAGGAGTGATTGTGATTTCACCTTCTCCACTAAATGGTAATGGAGAAGGGTGTTCAGCATCGCCTTCAAGCAACCAAGGTGCAGTAGATTGTCCGCTGCGATGGGCTGCTTGTCTCAAGGCCTCTAACCACATCCATCCAAATCTTGGTGCAGGCTTGAATTTCCATTTGATTGATACTTCTCCCAGTTGAGGGTCTAGACTAATTCCATCTGGTGCACCAGCAAGAATGAGTCTATCTTTTACTCTAGTACAGGCGACATATAGCAACCTACGTGCTTCTGCTTGAACTTGTGAAATAAGTACTTGAGATGAAAAACGCCAACTGCCGCTATCGATATTATCACGACTCTTCCACGGCTTAGCTCTAGGGCTGAATAATTGACTAGAGACAAGAATGCTGTCTCGTAAAGATTGGCCTAAATTACTCTGATTTTCTGAAAATAGACCACAGACAACTACTACTTTTGACTGCAGTCCTTTAGAACCGTGAATTGTCATCACTCGAACAGCATTTGCAGGTGGCATCGCTTCACCGGGTAGCAATTTACCATTAACCGCAGCAAGACTGCGGATTCTCTCTGCCAAGAGAACAGGATCCCCTCCTGCTTCAGCCATCTGTGAGCGCACAAGAGCAAGGAATTGTTCGGCATATTGTCTATCAACTTGTCCCGGATAGGCCAATAACAAATCAGAATGATCCAATGTCGCCTCCAACATACGAACTAACCTATTGGAGTCAGCAAGTCTTTTCCAGTGCTCAAATAATGCCCTTTGCGGCTTGCTAATAGCATGAGATTGTAATCTCTCTAGCAAATCTGATGAGCCTTTTTTATCTGCTATGTATTTCTCCAATTGTGAATCATTGAATCCTACAAGTGGGGTACGAGCAAGTGTAGCAGCACGGCTAACATCACCTCGGCGTGCTGCAACTTGAAGTAAAGCAGCCAAAGCCATGACTACTGGTTGTTCGAGAAGGCCTCCTTCTTGGTCGGCCAATGCTGGAATACCCAAACCATCTAAACGATGGACTAAATCGTGCATATGAGTTCTAGTTGGCATCAATACCATGACATCACGAGGCTCTATTTTTGCACCCGCTGCTATTTCGATTTCTTCACCTTCTGATGATGAATGAACTGAAGTTGCAACCCCATCAATAAGTGCCCTGATTCTAGCGGCAACTAACTCATGTTCAAGATGCACTTTCTTAGCAGCAGAACCTAGAGCAAACGGATCTAGAGGGACTAACAAATCTGAAGGAGGGTCGCTCGCTTCGTTAGTGGCTATAGGAAGTAGCCATTCAAGTTGACCATTCTCCTCGACTCTATGTGCGCGTAGGCTCTTAGGGGCGGCATACCAATCACCTGGGAATAAGTGATGCCTGCTATCAAAAATATCGAGCCACCACTCATTCATTGTCTGCAAAAGGTCATCACATGTTCGATAATTCGTCACTAAATCAATATGACCTTCAGTACGGCGAACTACATCAGTGTGCTCAAGACGCTTGTCATCATCCCCTCGGTCAAACTTAACCCACGCCTCTTCAGGGATAGGACGATGGTTGACATATTCTAATCCTGAAACAAAACTTGTGATTTCCACTAGACGTGGATCACGAGCAGAATCTTTCCTGCGTAATGCCGGTTTAACCAATAATCTTGGTTCATTCATATATTCATATTCATTGATTGCCCGTAAATGAACAGTGTAACGTGACATACCACTTACTTGTGCCTGACGGAAGCCGTAAATGCTCTGTTTTTGGTCCCCTACCCAACAAATTGTAGGCTGCCAAGGTGAATTGGGGGGATTTGGATCACCCTCTTTCTTTTCCCTCTCACCCCACAGACGTGAAAGCATACGCCATTGTTGGTTTGAATTATCTTGAGCTTCATCAATGATGAATGCCCTAAAACGTCTACGCATACTTTGTAGAACTTGGAAGCGCCTCTGCAAATCCTCCTTCACTAAACGCATTGGATAATCAATATGATGTGGGGCAATATCATCACCTTGTTCTGGATTACCACACAATGAAATTGCTGTTTTGATATGTTCATCAAGCCAAGGGTATTCTTCGTTTATTGCATCTAATGCCTCTACAATATCTCGAGGATACCACCTCTTACAAATTCTAGGACAACGCGCCAATAGTAGGTCTTCTGCTGCTTGTGCTACATCTGAATGATCATGCCACCCCTCTTGTAATCTCAATTCTGTTTGTACATCTGCTGCTGCACTGTGAACAGTCAATAAATCAGAAATTATCCTAGCATCTGTATCAGCACTAAGGGCCAGACTACTATCTTCAATGAATGTAGGGAATGGGTCTGAAATCCTCTGCAACCTAACTGACGAATCAGGAGGGCAACAGGGAGGGCCATCTCGTGGGTCAAGTAGTTCCGCAATGAAAGCACATGAACGGACCCTCATTCCAAGTATTGAACTGTAAAGGGTCCTTGCATCTTTTTGACATTCTACCATTCTATTCTTGATTGCATTACGGGCTGTTTCATCCTTGATAGAACCTAGTGCTTTAACTCCGGATGGCCAGCCATCACCTGTGGGTAGTAAATTGCGGGAAAATGCAGTGGGGATAATTTCCTCAATAGAACCATAGCCACAGACTGCTAAAGTAAAATTTCTAATCCATAATAGTTGGTCCCACAAATCATCTGGAACACCTGTAGTAATGAGAGTATCAAGAGAATTCACTCTCGTCATCTGATCAAGTCCTTCTGTAAGACCTAATTCATCTGAGCGCTGCTTTGCAGCATCTAGCCATTCATCACCAATTGCATACAATTGAAGTGCAAAATCGTATATTTCATCAGCGTTTAGATGAGAGAGAAATACTGCACGTAATGCATCAGCATTTACATCACCTGAATATGAAGTTAAAGAGCGACGGACTGAATCTACGAAAAGTGAATTGTGTAATAATTTGGATACTATTTTCTGTGTTCTTGAACGACCACCTAACTGGTAAGAAAGGTGATTACGTGCAAGTAAGAACTCTTCTGGGGTAACTGAAACAACTCCCAAATCACCCGCATGTTTCTCATTACGAATACGCCAGAGAGAACTCATTGAACGTTCCATTAACAATGCTCTTTGTGCATCCGACATCTGCTCATGAGTTGGACGGTCACCTAACAAACTACGGTGAGAAGATACCAATCTATTGAGGAAAGAATCAATGGTTCCAATTGGAGCCTCATCAAGTAACATTGTCAATTGTTCTACCAATCCTTCATTGCGGATTCTTGGGTCATATCGAAGACCGTCTCGTTTACCACGGGGACCTGCCCTCAAACAAGACAACTCACGGCGAAGGCGATCCCGCATCTCTTCAGCCGCCTTTACTGTGAAAGTAAGGACTACCACTTCAGTAGGCAAAAGGCCACGCCATTCTCTCAAATCTTCTCTTTCACTCTTCGCTGTTTTGAGCAAGCCACCTCCGAGGTCTACATCTCTTGGTCCAGGCGGTAATAGTCGAGTTGCTCTCTGATCTTCTGAAAGAAAGTGTTCAAGCACTCTTTGTACAATACAAGCTGTCTTTCCAGTACCTGCACCCGCATCGAGTACTATGTGCATATCTAGATTCAAGCCTAGGGTTTGTCCTCTATTCAACTCCATTTGTTGTCACCCCCTACAATGGGAGCAAGTCCACACACTTGCTTGACCGAGCAATAAGTACAGTTAATTTCACTAGGAGTTGGAATTACGCTACCTTCCTCAGAAATGTGTCCAATTCGAAGTGCTGATGTCAATCTATGTCGCATCCAAGCACGGAACGAATTACTCTGGGGGGACTCTGATGATTCATCTGGACGGCGGAACAATGATTCAGTGTTACAAGCAATTTCTCCGATATCAAGTGAGGCAAGATAGCCATGATAATCTGGGTCTGCCTCAATATACAAGCAACTATCTTCACCTATTTCAGAAATACCAACTCCCACTACCCTGTCACCAGGGTGCTCTACCTCCCATGCACGAGCGTAAAGAGCAAGTTGTATTCCTTCAAGTAATTCTCTTTGGTGTCGTTTACCTGCATCTCCTTTCTTAGGCCCTTCAAGAGATTTCAAATCACGAATTACCACCAAACGTTGGGGGGCCCATTTCTCTCCTTTATCGATGTCTAATGGGCAAATTTCTTTGCTTCCACCGTCATCGACAAAAGTCCCATCATTGTTAGGATGGGGAATTAATTCTACTCTGTCTATTGTACCCCTTAAACAAATTCCTGAGAGGACATTTTCTCCCTTTTCTGGTAATTCTAACAAGATTCCTGGTTTGCCCTTATTATTTGTTAACGGCCATTCAATAGCTAATATTGCACTTGCAGAAAGAGTCAATTCTGACTGTAGAAAGCGACTAAAGCGGCCAGAGAGAATTGGCAAATCATCATCTAGAGCATCTTCATATGATTTCAAATCAAGGCCTACTAAGTCTAGGCGACGAACTGTTGCAATAGCATCTGAGCGTCGAAGCCATGGGGCTTTTTCATCAACAATTTGTAGTAAGCGAAGTCGTAAATCTTCTTCATTTATTCCCGCTGTGGCAAGTGATAATGGAACTAATTTATTTCTTTCAACACCTTCGTTCATGTTGAGACATTCACAAATGAATTGAGCCCATACCTCGTGAATTAACAAACCACGTGTACGGGCATCGACATCGTCATCCTCTTCATCCTCACCCTCTACTTTCAAGCGGTTTGAAAGCCATCCCTTTCTAGGACAAGATAGCCATTGAGTAAGTCGACTAGGTGACCAGACTTTTGTAACTCTAGAAGGACCATCTAGGAATCCGTGGCGCCTGTCATGATCATCTAGAGATGTTGGATTAGGCGTTAATGGGCGTGGATCAATTGTCAATGCTCTAGAACGTGGCGGAATCTTCAGTCCAATGGTTGGCCAGGAGTCGCTCATTCTTGGAGATGTTACCTTGAGCTCATTGCTTTGAAGTTGCATTCTCAAATTGTCAATAGTCATTATTTCTCCAATTTTTGAATTAA
>DASCSU010000070.1:0-8551 GCA_034399495.1 Candidatus Thalassarchaeaceae archaeon | reverse complement strand
ATGAGCGGCGGTAAAAATCACCACTAATTGGATAAGATGTGTTACTGTTGTACACTAAAGCATCATCGAAATTAATCTCGTTCAATGACATATCCCTCAAGGGCGCAGCAACGTCAAATGTGTATGCAAATCTATCATCATTAGGATCGCTATCGGCTTCTGGAAAGAAAAAGACAACCGTATGTATCCCGGCTGACAATGGCTGAAATGGGTTAAAATTTGCAAACGATACATTCTCCTCTTGGAAACCAAAAATAGGACCAGTAGAACTTGTGGCAGTTTCTGAATTAGACGGGCAAGCAAGGTTAGCAACATGGTTGCCCGCACAAATTTGCCACCTAATATCCCTCGGTGAATGGAGACTGGAAATATCATTTTTTACCCTCACAGAAGGATAGATTGAAGATGAATCCCTATCATAAATTACCCCCTGTGCAGGTTCAATCCCCCCAACTATCGACAAATCACCCGTTACAACTGCCGATGCAGTGGGAACGAATGTAAGAAAAGTTGCTAATAGCATGATAAAAACAAGGAAAGTAGCGCTCGCTCGCGCGCCCCTCTCTTTCCCCGCGCCCCCACGCATGAGAGACCTACACCAAGGGGGTCGTAAATAGGAAACGGAAGGAAGTGAGGGGAAATGGCACCATTCAAGACTTTGAAGCCCAAGGCATATTGGTATTTGCGAGGCCAACACCCTCACCTTGAGGGGCAAGGCCAATGAAACCTACTTCTACATCAGAATCGAACTTCTCAACTGCCCATTGTAGAGTATCTGAAAGCTCACCTCCAGAGGATATCCGGTCTGCTATTCTAATGCATGACATTTTGAGAGTAATTGCCTCTCCAATTCCTGTTGCAGATACCCCTACTGATTCGTCACACCACAACCCCGCCCCAATTAGTGGAGTATCCCCAATTCTACCAGCGGGTCGACCAGTACATCCACCGGTAGATGACGCCACCACAATTAGGCCTGATTGATCACGTACAATTGCACCAACAGTATCATTCCCTGTGGGTTTTGGGGAGCCTAACACTTCATCTCTAGGAACATTTAGACTATCCGCAAATTCTCTTGCCCCTCGGCCCGCTAACATGTTGATTTGTTCATCTAGTAATTTTGCCGCTACAAGAACTGGATTTTTCGTATGTTCGATGCAGGTAACTGCTCCAAAACGACCATCGCTAGTCATTACCGCAGCATCTAGTTGGACTGAACCATCAGCCCTAATTCGCCCACCTGTACCAGCATTTAGAGATGGATCATTTTCCATAATTACAACTGCTGCAATAGCGGCATCCAATGCAGAACCCCCTTGCTGCAATAGATCCCACCCATGAGAGGTTGCCACATCAACGGCGGGTTGATCTCTAGCACCATGTCCAGCCCCCCCGTGGCAAACAATTGCAGGCTCCGCCATCATTCTGCTTCCCCCGCCTCAGAAAATAAATCATCTTCAAATCTCCAAGCCTTGCTGAATCTAAAACAGGCCCAAGCTAATACCGCAAAAATCCCACACAGGCGGAACGATGTGTGAAAATCAAACACATCATCACGATTTACTGTAGCATCCCATAACCAACCGCCGATTAATACTCCGAAAAGGGCTGAAATCGAGCGTAAACTTTCACTAACACCCATTACTGTGCCACGTTCATTAGTTCCAGAAGCATAAGTCAACAATGTCATGTTTGAAGGTGTGACAAGTCCATTACCAAATGCGATTATTATACTAACCAAAATTGTGCCCATCATTGCAAATTCTGGAGGCACATAGGGAATAGATGAAAGTCCAAATCCAGCAACCAAAAAGCCCACCGCCAACAACTTAGTTGAGCCAAACCTATCGGTCAGTGGACCTATCAAAGCACCTTGGGTAACAATTCCAGAAAGACCAATTACAGTGAAAATAATTCCATTGTCACTCTCACTGAAGCCGTACCCACCTTCAGAAATTGATCTCATCGTGAATAAAATGAATATGACGTGCATCATGGTGAAACCAATCCAAAATAGGGCCATTGACCATAGTAAAGGAGAGACAACTGGTCTGTTAAACATTTTACCAATATTGGAAAGATTCGTTTTGATAGTTTCACTAGCTGAACGCTTTTCTACTTGCTCTCTTTCCTTTTTAGGTAAACTTTCATCCAGTTTTGTGATAGCAAAAAGAAAGCCCACAAAGGATAAACTAGCAGATACAACACATGGTAGTAAGTAAGGATAGGTCTCAAAAATAGTGCTAACAAAAGCATCAGTCCAACCCCACTCTGCTGGCGCTGAAAGAACACCCCCTATGGCGGGGCCTATCGAAAAACCAACACCAAAGGCAACACCCAGTATACCCTGCCTACGAGCGACTTCGTGAGGTTCAGAAATATCACCAATATATGCGCGTGTTACTGAAAGATTTGCGTTAACCATCCCCGCAAAAAGACGAGCGCCGAGGGCCATCCATAGTGAATTTGAAAGGCCAAATACAACAAACGCCACTGAGTTACCTATCAATCCAAACATCAACACTGGACGCCTTCCAATGCGATCTGAAAGTGCCCCCCAAAAGGGACTGAACAGGAACATAGCCGCAGCATAGGCAGCCATCAAACCCGCGACCCATCGACCAATTGGTTGACCTGGCTCAGAGAGATTTTCAACCATATATGTTAGGAATGGTACAATAATACCAAAGCCAATCATATCGATGAGAATGACTATGAAAATTATAGCCATTGATGATTTACGAACCATCAACCCACCCAGTTGTATACTCAAGCAGAACTAGGTGAACTGGACTCTTTGGTTAGGCGATCTACAATTTTCCCTAACCTTTCAACTAGACTTGTACGAGCCGCCCCATCAATTAGAGCGAACTCCAAAACCTCATCAAGTGTATCAACGGGGTAAATTGTCACTAAGTCCTTGTATTCATCATCAATTAGAACATCATTCAAGTTTGCTCTTGGTATGATTACTCCGGTGATGCCGCTCTTAGCAGCGGCCTCAATCTTTGCCGTGACTCCCCCAATAGGTAGCACTTCCCCACGAACTGAAAGTGAACCAGTCATGGCTAGATTTTGGGCGATTGGTATCTCTTCAAGAGCAGAGATTACTGCAGTAGCAATAGTGATGCTTGCTGAATCTCCATCTACTCCATGTGTATCAACAAATTGGACGTGAATGTCAAAATCTGAAACATCCTTGCCTGTTAACTTCTTAATGACTGCACTGACATTGGTGACTGATTCCTTTGCCATTTCTGAAAGTCCTCCTGTTGCAAAAACTGCGCCTCCTTGCTTGTGAGAGGGAGTGACTAGAGCTTCTACTGGAAGCATGATTCCGGAATAATCAGATAATCCACTATCCGCACCGAGTACAGCAAGACCATTGACCCGTCCAATTCTAGCACCTGAATTAACTACTAGCGAATATTCTTGCCGGCGCTCAATCATACGGTCAGCAACCTGTTGCTCAAGCGGCTTAGCGATTCGACGTGCGCGAAGCACGTGTTCTGAAGTAGCAAACTCTGAACCATCAGCAAAGGCAAGATCTCCCGCAACCCTAACTAGCCCACCAAGTTCCCTGAGACGTAGAGTTAGTTTTCCTCTACGACCAGCACGGCGCTGTGATTCCCTTAGAAGAACTGCAATTCCACTTCTATCGAAGTGAGGTATAGGATTCCCACTCTTTTTCAACTTTTCATTAGCAACTTCTTGAGCAATGAAGCGGATAAGGCGGCGGCGGTTTCGAGCAGTATCTGGCATGTCAGAATTGACATACACCTCGTAACCATACCCTCTAATTCTACTGCGCAATGCAGGGTGCATTCCTTGCAATGCATCTAGATTTCCTGCTGCAACCAAAATGAAATCACATGGAACTGGCTCAGTTGTTGTCAAAGCACCACTAGAACGCTCGCTACGTCCTGAGATGGGGAGTTCGTTCTCCTGAAGTGCTGTCAGCAAAGCTTGTTGATCTTCTATTCTTAATAGATTGATTTCATCTACGAATAAAACGCCTCCATGAGCCTTGTGAATTGCTCCTGCTTCCACTCGATCATGAGCTGGCGTCTCCATCCCACCTGACTGAAATGGGTCGTGACGCACATCACCTAGTAGACTACCTGCAAGCATTCCTGTTGCATCAACAAATGGCGGCTTATCATCACGTTCGTGTTTAACAAGCAGTTTTGGAATACGGGAATCATCACCTGCAGTTAATCGATTACGCAGAAACATATAACCAAATCCAAGTATCAACATTCCAAATAGAAGAGTTAGTACATCTCCAGTCATTATCGTTGCCCAAACTAGAATGGCTGCAATAAAACCAGTAATGAAAAGGAGAGTCTTGTTGGTTTTCTCCCGTGCTAATCTCAACTGAGCTCGGCGTTCTTTGATGATTCTATCACCGCGTCCAGCGGGTACTGTGCGAACTCTAGGCTCGTTCTCATCCTCTTCATTTGGGTAACAAAGTGTATCTTCAATTGTATCCCTGGGCATCAATTCAGTCATTGACCTTGCCAACATTGACTTACCTGTACCAGGGTCGCCAATCATCATCATGTGACGTCGCTGTTCAGCCGCTTTCCTGATTACTATGTTAGCCGATTCCTGACCAATCACACGATCAACAAGGTCTTCTGGAACAGGTACATCTTTAGTTGATTCAATATCTATCGTTTCAATCCATTCAGCAATGGGGAGAGTCTCGATTACATTGGTTTCTGATTCCTCAAGGCTCCCAAACTCCTCTCCGGATTCCCAATCTTCAGGAAGTGGCATATCTACGGCATCAGACTCATCAGTAACAATATCGATGACATCGTCATCAAGTGACTCTTGAACCTCATCAGACATGGCGCAACCCTCCTGTTGACTATACCTCGCACCTCAACCGTCATTAAACTGTGCGCCAGCAAAATAATGACGCCCGTAGGGCGTTATCTCACTATATGTTCAATAATGATTCAAAAATCTATATTATTTAGTTATTAGACTAACGAAAGGATTGACCAATGATGGCCTCTCGGGGGTATTGAGCAAACATGGGAGACGAGCGGGTCCTAGCACTACGAGAAGAGGATGGACGGGTCTATCTCATACGAATTGAAGATCGTGAAATAAAAGTCAAAGGAATAGGGAGAATAAATCCTGCGCGTGCCTTGAAAGAAGCCAAGATTGGTAGCGTGATTACTCTAGGACAGAAAGAATTCCTTGTGTTAAAACCCGGACTACGCGAGATTACATCGGGGATGCATAGACGGGCTCAAATTATCACACCAAAAGATGCCTCTCTAATCTGTTCAAGCCTTGGCATCACATCTGGTGACAAGGTGCTTGAGATTGGTTTTGGTTCGGCTGGCTTAACTTTACATCTAGCCAATGTGGTTGGCTCGAATGGCTTAGTCGCCTCTGTTGAATTGCGTCCCGAACATGCCGAAGTAGGCATGGAAAATATAGCACTAGCCTCATCTAGTTGGGACGGGTTTCCAGAATTTCACTTGGTAGAAGGTGATGCTTATGAGGCTGCAACTGCAGATTCCGCTGCTTCTATTTCAGCAGAATATGATGCGATTTCAATAGACCTACCTGAACCATGGCATGCCATCCCTCACTTTGCCCCGTTACTACGAACAGGAGGTAGGTTGACCTGTTATTGCCCTGTAACTAGTCAACTAGAACAATCTTGGAATGCTTGTGAAGAGGCTGGACTTTCCGTAGAATGGGCAGGAGAGAGGATTGATCGCGTTTGGTCGAAAGCATCCAAGGGCGGCGTTAGGCCCGGCAACAACCCAATGGGCCACACTGCTTTCATTATCTGCGCACAGAAACTCAAATGATTAGGCGCCACTATTCTACTGCTCGAATAGATTCCTTACATTTTGGACACTTGAACTTGAATGGAGGGGTTCGACCCTCTGGCATCTTCAATGATGAAGAACAACCTGGACAAGCAACTCTGCCATCACTGATTCTCGCTTCACCATCTTCCAATGCAGGAGCATCCGGTAGTGGAGGCGGAGGTAGAGGCAAATCAATAGGTGGAGGTAATTCTTCATCATCACCTATGTCGTAGAAAGTAGAGCTAATGTGGTCCCTATTAGCGCGGCGACGACGAGAAATTGCTAGGACCACAAAGAGAATTGTGATTAGCCAACCTGTTGCCATAATTGTGATGGACATTTGATTGTCCAATTCAAAGAACCCGAATGAAATGCCATCTGGTGCAACTGTTGGACCCACGGGACTCACTGTAAATGGTTCTGAAAGTAAGAGATGGCCAGAGCCTGCCGCTTGGATTCGCAGGTCTAAATCACCTCCATTATTGGCAATTGTTGAGACCAACATCAATTCGTATGTTGCGCCCCCTCCTGGTGTGAGGACATAATTGGGATTTGAGGAGCCACCTACTGCTGTCCAACTTGGTGAAAGGTCTGCTGCACCCTCTCCAACTAATGCCAATGTGCCAGAAAGTTGTTCATTTCCATCATTCTGTAATACCACTGTTAGTACTAGGCTACCTTCGTGTGGAAGGGTGTTTTCGCCATTACTTGAAACAGTAACAGATAGACGAGGTTGGCCGTTTACTCTATCTTGTGGTATGGTAAAATTGAGATTTGCTGTAGCACTCACGGAAGGGTCTGCTAAAGACGTGACACTTGCTGAAAGTACAGTTGTACCAGCAGGTGTGTTCTGAGCAACAGTACACTCCAAAAGAACAGGTACTGCTGATGTGGAAGGTGGAAGAGTGAGAGTTGATTGCACATTGCTACAATCAAGACCAGTTACTGCCAACTGGAAAGTTTGGTTAGCATTTCCAGTATTAGTCAACCATAGATAGGCTTGGATGGCTTGGCCGACTGAGGCGGTAGAATCTATGCTTGTCAAAGCAGCAATAACTCCTAGTGTTACTTCACTTGCTCTGAATGAATAAGAATCAATGACTGATGCGTCATTTGACGAGGTAGCCACCAAAGAGAGATTCACTTCCCCGATAGCGGTTGTTCTCCTCATTGACACTGTGACTATCTGTTGTTCACTAGCAGCTAGAGTCACCAATAATGGCGATATTGTCACTTCAAAACCATCAGTAGAGGGTGAAAGTGAGAGTGAAAACTGATCCTCTTGGTTTCCATCATTTAGGATTACAAAATCCATTGAACTAATTGTGTTCTCACCTACAGGCAGAATATCTCCTGATGCTAGAATCTGTACGCTTGGAGAATGACCAACCTCAATTGTAAATGAGGTCTGTGCAATTATTTCTGAGGTGTTGACTAACTTTGCATATAGAGTGACTTGATGGCTTGTAGCAGAAGATGAACTACCTGCTACAACGGTAATTGGAATGCTCTGTGATTCACCCACGCCAACTGTTGTAGTGGGTGGTACCGGCTCAAAGGATAGTGAAGATGGCAAGCCACTCCAATCCAAAACAAATGAGAGAGAGGATGTACCGGTATTGGTTGCCATAATAGAGAAATTACTGCTATCTCCCGCTGCAACCAATACATTGCCACCTTGTGGTGCAATCAAATCAATTTCATTTCTAGCACTTATAGAGATAGGAATAGTCACTACTTCTTGCTCGCCACCATGAAGGCCTGTAGAAGTCAAAGTTAGGTTATGTGAACCAACAAGATTAGTGTTACTTGGAATCTGCACTTGGAAAGATACAACGTCAGATAAGCCTCGGCCAACAGTAACCCATGTAGGTGGCCCTGTCGCTAATATGGAGCCCGGACCAACCATATCGAAGCGCACCTCATCTTGCTCTGAACCAATGTTCCTCACACCAACTTGAATAGTTGCAGTTTCGCCTGCTTCAATAGTCGTATTTGAGGGAGGAGTTATCTCCCAACCCCAATCTACTCCGAGTACGATTGTGTAAGCAGATTCGTGGACAACACCGGTAGAACTCTCTTCAGCAAAAATAGAAATTGTGCAACTATCATTCCAATGGCTATAGGCTGATGGCGTAATATTGAGTGAAATTGTTTCACTCTCTAATGGCTGTAAATCGTCACCGACAGATTGGCCAGCAATAGAAGCGCTGCAATATGTATCGGTTGTTGTTTGATAGATTAATGAGGTTTCATCGTTACCATTATTCGTAATATTGAATGAAACCTCTTCGGTAACACCCGGAAGATAAGTTCGGTTTGCATCGTGTATCAATTGAACAACTACATCACTGATAACTGATACCTCAATTACAATTACAGTTTGGATGCTGAAGTTACCCCCTAATGAACCAGCAAAGAGAGCTATCCCCCTATATTCTGGTATGGCATCTGATGGAACTGTTACTCTCAGAGTATGAGTCCTAGATTCACCTGCCGTCATATTCACAGCCACAGGATCTAGCCATCTCACTTCCCATCCTTGGGGTACATCTTTTCCAATTCCAGGCATAGAAGTACCATTCGAACCATTGCCACCACTATTGTTACCGCTATTGTTACCGCTATTGTTACCGCTATTGTTGCCACTGTTATTGGACTGATTGTTCCAATTCAACCAAAAATCTGCAAGGTCTGAAGTTTCA
>DASCSU010000069.1:0-8596 GCA_034399495.1 Candidatus Thalassarchaeaceae archaeon | reverse complement strand
AGTTGTCTGATGTAATGGTTGCAGTAGCGGATTGTGGTCCTGTTGAAGCACCGGGGCCTGGTTTGATTTGAACTTTGAAAGACATTGATTCCCCTGGTTCTAGTTCCAATGACATGCTTGGAAGAATAGTTGAACCAGATAGGTGAACAAATTGGTAATCCCAACCCTGAGGTAAGCCTGTAAGAGTGGGTGAGTATTGGTCTGTTATGTTACCATTGTTTGTAATGCTGACTAAATGATCAGCCCAATGACCTCTACGTGCATGGCTATCAGCACCACTGTTGGTCATTTGTACTTGGAACTCTTCAGGCCAAGCCTTTTCATCATATACTATTACAACGTCATCTAACCAGTAGCCTTGAGCATTATCTGATAAATCTGAAATGAAGCGAAACCTGATTTGTGTTTGTTGATGTAAGGTTTGAGTTGGTATTACCATTCCTGGGTCCAAAGTAGATGAACTGGGTCTATTTGATTCACTTTGAATCAACCAACTAACGCCATCGTTAAGATTTGAATCAGGACTGGCACTAAAGGATAACCCATTGTTAACTATATTGACCCAACTATTGCTGCTTGGGTCCTTAAACTCTAATCGAATACCATCTCCATTGGCAACAGAACCTGAATAGAAAAATCCAATTTTACCATAATTATTGGGTGATGGATGTGCATTTGAAAAGTCAAATATTGGGCTAGTAAGGGAGCGGTCCCAATTTGCACCATAACTGCTACTAGTGCCTCCTGAACCAATATTGAAGGAAGAGCCTGAAAGTGAAATTGTACTATCAACACTCCAACCAGGGGCTAAGCTCCAAGAGCCAGCAGAATCACATTTGTAGTAGTATTGACCAACTGCAAGTGACTTACTGAATTCATTGTTCCCATTGTTGTCATCAGTACTGTGGAGAGTGGTCGCTACCAAAGTATGGTTCCCTCCATATTTAGGGGCCCATGTATGGCTTGCAGTAGTTGTACTACCCCCACTAATAGAATTGACAGTAAGAGTGGTGTTTAGTAGTTCAAAGCCAGTATATTCATTATGCAATACGACTAAACGCATTTGAAAGGAGCCCGAAGGATTTGAACCTAGGTTTTGAACAGTAACCTCAATTTGAGATGAAACATTCCTCATTCCATCAATCACATAGAGCTCTGGAGGCCGAGTGAATCCTGAATTGCTGGGGTCATGGCTAGAGAGTAGAGCATAGTTGTCTCGATCGGATGAACTGACATAACTCATGTCATAATCTATTGGTCTGACATCAATTCCACTGGCGGCTTCAGCCTCTTGGATAAGCAGTGTTGAAGTCATGCCAGTAAGGCTCACTGTTAACATCAAAAAAGCGGCGAGCAGAGTCGGCCTTATCGATGCTAAACGCATAATCCTCAAATTCAAACCCTCTGTTCATTATTTGAACTAGTCGGTCTTTAGGATATCATAAAGGAATCATTCTGATTCATCATTTTCATTTCTTAACCGGTTGAGTCGCTTTTCACGCATTATGCTAGCGTAATATATCCCTAGTGGAAGTGCTAATGCCATAACAAAGCAACTCATCAATGCAGTTAGCGACCAGATTGACTCAACGACAGGGTTTAATTGGAATTTTTCTACATCAGTTAAATTGTTGTTGACAACAACAGCGTCTAGGCTTACAGCGACCTTTTCTATAGGTGAATCGTGCGTTAATTCAATTTGCCATGTTACGCTATTATTTGACCGCTCAAGGATCGAGGCAGACTCTTCTTTAGCAGCACTCAAATTATCTGCTCTAATGGTACCTAATCCTGAAAGAGGTAACTCATCAGATATTAAACCACGAAGTACTGAACTGCCAGTTTCATTAATTTCAATAGAATGAGTGAAACCATAATCGCAACGATTTATCATTTCAAAATCTGAATTTGGCTCTAGGCAATTGAAATACTCCGCGGCATCATCACCTAGCAATGAATGGGACCACCATTTACTGCCTCCACTAGTGATTGTAAGTACGCTTCCTTCAGGTGCTCCGCTAATGGTGAAGTTGACCCAAGACAAAGAACCTGAAGAAGAACCATGCCATAAAATGAGATTTTCAGAGGTGTTATTGTCAACACTTAAGCCAATAGGTAATTCCTCCATTTCTGTGTGGAAATGATAGTATTCTGATTCAATTGAGGCAGAATATATTGAGTAACCTAGTACAATTATCAGTGTTACTGAGAGGCCAATCAAAGTTCGCAATAGGTTGGGGTTGCGAGATAAGGCCTTCTGCATGAGCGCCCGAACTTACCATTCCGCTTGAACTTGATGTTACTACACATTGGCAATAGATGTAGGTTGCAGTCCCCCCTTAGGGGGGACGATTGCGTTATATATGGCGGGCCGGTCGGCGGGATGCTTAGGTTTTGACATGACGACATTCCACGACGTTCCTGCAAATTTGCTGATTCCAGTATTAGCCGACAGGATGGCTGATATTGCAGAGATTTCAAGACCTGAATGGGCACTCCATGTGAAAACAGGAATTCACCGAGAAAGGCCCCCGGATCAGGAAAATTGGTGGGAAATTCGTAGTGCTGCAGTTCTTCGTAAAGTAGGTGCGAATTCTCCGATTGGAGTAAACCACCTGTCCCAGATGTATGGGGGTTCACGTGACCGAGGCAGTAGTCCAAACAGAGCAAAGGCAGGTTCAAGACATATCATACGTACAGTTCTACAACAATTGGAGGATGCTGGACTTGTTGAAGTCAAGACTAATTTAGCAGGCACTGTAAAATTGGGCAGGGGTTTGACCGCTGCTGGTCAGAAGTTGCTAAATGAAGTCGCACATGAGGTTCGACCTTTGGCAGAGGCTTCTGCTCCTGGACTAAGTAAGTACTGAATAGAGGTGAGGGGGTGTCTGAAGTTATGTCAACAGATGATTCTGAACTAGAGGAGATTCGTGCTGCACGTCGAGCTGAGATTCAAAGACAGATTGAGGCTAGAGCAGATGAGCAATTACAATCAGAGGAGCAACAAGCAGTAGCATCTCAAGAGGCATCAGCCTTAGCAGAGGCGATGCGAATAATATTGACACCTGAAGCCCGCCAAAGGCTTGCTAACGTTGAGTTGACCCGTGAAGATGTAGCTCTAGGAGTCAAGCGACACCTAGTTAATATGCACAATGAGGGACGCCTCAATGTACCAGTTGACGACCAGACACTGAAGGCAGTTTTGGCAAGATTAAACTCTAATAGAAGAGATTCTAAAATTCGAAGGATTTGAGTGATTATTATGGCTAGAAATAAACCAGCACCAAAGAAGAAACGCTTGAATAAAGTTACAAAATCAAATCGCAGGGTCCCTGTATGGGTCATGCAGCGTACTGCTAGAAATGTTACTAGCCATCAAAAGCGCCATCAGTGGCGAAGAAGCAAGTTGCAAAGGTGATTTAGAGTGGCAGAGGCAAAATTATTCTACGGAACTCGTCACTATACAGTTCCACTACGTGCTGCATGGGCTTGCCCACGAACAAAGAGGGCTAAGCGAGCAATTGAGACACTCAAAAAATTCGTTGCTCGCCACATGAAGGTACAGGATGAAGAAGAAATCTGGATTGACCAGAGTGTCAATGAAATCATATGGTCTAGAGGTATTCAGAAACCACCTCGTAGAGTTCATGTTATTGTCGATCGTGTTGACGGGGACGACAGAATCCAAGTCCTATTAGACGAAGGAAAATATTGAGGTGCTTGTAGTGGGAAATATTAGACCATCATTCATAAAAATTAGAGCCATTGCACTTTGCCAGGAGTATCCCGACCAATTCAGCCCAAATGAAGGCAGTCCAGTATGCAATTGTGATTCAGTTCACAAATGCGTTGACTGTGATCATGTTATGGTCTATGATGAAAATCGTCTACTTTGTGATAATATTAGTAAGGATTCTAAATGCAAAACTAGGCATAAGTGTAACACCTGTGGTCATGAAGTGAACTATAAGAAAGATAAGAAATATTGTGGGCATAAGGGGTGTGAAGGAAAATTCTCAGAACCTTTCAGCAAAAATGGTTTCACTGACCCTTACCAGCCTCATAATAATTCATTTGACCACAATAAGAAGTTGGTTGAGAAATTCACTGACCTTTCAGTATGGTCGGAAGAGAAGAAAAAAGATGTTCTAGTAAACAAGCGCATGCGTAATTGGATTGCAGGATATGTCACTCGCTACAAGCAGCGCAGAGTTGATTGATTGGGGTGGGGGCCTGACTGGGCAACTATTAGAGTTCGATTGGACTCATGAACCCCCATTTGTTAGGCATCAATCTCATGATGTTGTAAACCAGTTTTTTTCTTGGTTAGGGGAAAATGGAGTTTCTAGAAGAAGTATTCCAATCCCGGACAGAATTAGTGGTGGATGGATATTATTCATTTACCAACCAGTAGAAAAACAACTACTAGAGGACTGGCGCCCCTCTTTTGAGGGGGAATAATCGGTTGGGTAAGAATCTCAATATACCACTTCCTGCACGTAAATCACAACTAATTGTAGTCCTAATAGAACCTGAAATTCAAGGCAATGTGGGCGCTGTTGCTAGGGCTATGCTTAATTTCGGATTTGATGAGTTACGAATAATTTCAGATGGAGGGTATGAATTTGAGGACGAGGCTTTAGCTAGATCTAAACACGCAAAAAAAGTTCTACTCGATTCAGAAATCTACCACGATTGGAAATCATGTATGGAAGATATTTCATTAGTAATTGGGAGTTCTGGAAAAAGGGAGTATGGTGAGAAAATTTCATTCCGGCATTTTGTCATGCCAGATGAGTTAGCCTCACGTTTGATGGGTGTAGAAGGTAAGGTGGCCTTGGTTTTCGGCCGTGAAGGTATAGGTATTCTAACTGAAGAATTACAAATGTGTGACATTCTTGTTACAATTCCGACATGGGAAGGATATCCTATACTAAATCTCAGTCATGCTGTTTCATTAATACTCTATGAGATGCATAAGGCATTATGTGATGTTGAACTTGGTAACCAGGAGGGATTGCCTAAGACCACATTTGCTAATCGTTTATTGGATCCAGAATTGAGAAGAATGATTCATGAAGTGAGTGATGATTTATCTCAGAAGGTGAATGTTCAGGAACACAAGAGGGCAGGTATTGCTGAAACCCTAAAAAGAGTAATTATGAGAGGGATGCCTTTGGATGATGAGGCACATAGGATTCTCGGCGTAATGAAACAGTCTAGAGATGCATTAAATTCTTCAATGGAAGAAGAGTAATCACATTCTCCAACTTGCCCATGATTTTGGAGTTTCTCTAACATGAAAAGCTGCTAGACGTAAATCATTGCCATATTTGGTTTTAATGTGAGGATTTACTTGTTCGTAAGCCCACTTGGCTAAATTTTCAGCAGTGGGTATGAATGGAACGATTACGGTGCGGTGTTGCTCACCCATAGTACTGAGAGCTTTTAGTGCATCACTGTCTTGGTCATAAACAATGAAAGCATGATCTACTACATCATGGATGTTCTCCGTAAGAATGGCAGATACATCAGAGAAATCCATTAACATCCCTTCTTCAGATGCCCCTTCATTTGTAATGACTTCACCCTCTAGTTCTGCTTCCCAACGATAGCGATGCCCGTGCAAATGCTTACATTTACTCTTGTGGTTAGGGACTCTGTGTCCAGTATCTGTTTCAATCCAACGGCGAATACTTGTGGTCATGGTTTTGCCTCCTTATGCTTAGAATCAACTATTAGGGCATGAGAAAGGATTTCTGCCCATGGTTTCACATATAGTACTGGGTCTTTTCTTCCAATGGCATGGAATGCCAAAATACGCTCAATATCTGCTCCAGAGGTTCCTGCTGAGCGCCCCTTCTTGTCAGGATTATATGAGGTGTTAGTATTGGCAAAAACTGTATCAAAATCAAGTTTTAGGTGTGTGATAGCATCTTGTGCATCACGTAAGATAGTCTCTTTGTGGCCATCGATATAGGGCAGATGAAATGATACGTATTCTGAATCCCAATTACCTACCTCGAATGCTGATGCTAATGCAACGTAGAAATTTGGTCTGCAATCGGGATAGATGGCATGATCGCCTGAATGGACTCCCAAAGCAATCACGACATTTACTCTTTCTTTAATTGCTATAGAAAGGGCGTGTCCGTACAATATGGAGGCAAAAATAGCGTTTCTATTAGGGACGACTGTTTGTTTCATCTGCTCCTCTTCATAGTGGCCCTCAGGTACATCAATTGAATCATCAGTAAGTGCGGAGTGGAAAGAAGACATAGCCGAAGTCAAGTCAATTACTTGATGAGTAACATGGTGGCCATTTTGCGATAGGTATGCAAGGTTGGCTTGAGCTCTCTGAATTTCAACAAGATGTTTCTGGCCATAGTTGTATGAAATAGCATTGACTTCATATCCTTCAGCAAGTAATCTCATCATCAATGAGGTGGAATCCATGCCTCCTGAAAGGGCCATGACAGCAACTTTTCTAGACATTAATCTACACCCATCCATTTGTGTGTTTGAAGGGATAATCTCCATTTGGGATTAGATTTGACCAATTCAATTGTACTTAGAAACCCTATTCCATTTGATGAAGCATCCAATGATTCATCATATTTTGGTTGAATAAAATGATGAGTAAAACCATCAATTAGGTCATCATACATGGACAATTCTTGACCTACATATACGACTTTTAGTTCATCTCCTACTCTCTGTCTTACCTTAACTTTAGAATACATTTGATCCTTTGGAGATACACAAATCCAGTCAACAACGTTATTGGGTAATTCTATTGTTCCATTCGTTTCGATGGCTAAGAAATAACCGAGGGGGCGTAGTACTTGAGAAAGAGTAACTAAATCTTGTAGTGCGGGCTCTCCGCCTGTTAGTACAATACGCTGACAATCCCATGAATCTAATTTATTGACAATTTGTCTAAGAGTAATGTTTTCCCATTCATCAAATTTAGTATCACACCAACTACAGGCTAGATTACATCCTCCAAACCTAATGAAAATGGAAGGTGCCCCTACATGAAAGCCTTCTCCTTGAATAGAGTAAAACATTTCAACCACTGGGAACTGATGCTCAAGTGGGTCATCATTATGTGGTCCTTTTTCAGGTATGATTGATTCATCGATAATTGGTACAACTGGAAAGGCAACTAATTCCCTAGTTTTATCTACCATAATATCACCATATTTGAATCAAGAAAGTGAAGGGCTACGTATTAGTTGCATAAGTTCAGTTCTAGCTTCTGACTTGTCGAAGAAAACACCTCTCATTGCACTAGTGGTCATAATTGAGTTTTGTTTCTTAACTCCACGGCATTTCATGCACCCGTGACTAGCCTCAATAATTACTGCACAGCCAAGAGGTGTGAGTTGCTCCTCCAAATCATCAGCAACAGATTTAGTAATGCGCTCTTGATTTTGGAGGCGCCTGCAGTGCATCTCAAGAATTCTAGCAAGTTTACTGATTCCAACTATTCTTTCAGTTGGGATGTATGCGATATGTCCACGTCCATGGAATGGCTGTAGGTGATGTTCGCAAGTGGAGTGGAACTCAATGTCTCGAAGTAGTACTATCCCATCATATCCTTCAGCATTGAATGTTGCATCAAGTACATCAGCAGCATTTTCATGATAACCAGAGAATATCTCATCAAATGAATCTATTACGCGTTGTGGTGTATTGACTAAACCCTCTCTCAATTCTCCATTAGCCCCTTCGATATAACGAACCAATTTGTCAATTGCAGATTGAGCCTCAAGTCTACTGACCATTATTCTCACCTCCAATTCTACCATGTCGGTTGTCAATTGAATCAAGTTGGTCTAACATCTTACGACATGCAGTTCGCACAGCGTCAGCAACACTGACGAATTTCTTATCATCACCAACATGGATTTTTAGATCATTAAGTAATTCCCCAGGCATGTCCAAACTAATCTTAGGCATGGATTAGCCGTGCCATCACTTCACCTTAAGTATTACTATAGTAATACTGCAGTATTACTCAGGAAATAGATTCTACTAAATCTTCACGTTTGAATTGCTTTGCAGCCCATGTGACGGCTAGCACGGCGTAGAAAAGAGAGGAACTTAACCAAAGTACAATGTGAGTAAGATCAGTGATATCTAACAATGCCTCACGCATAGCAAGACATACATTGAAAATAGGTGCTACGAACCACCACCATTCGATTCCTTCAAGATTTACGAATTGTGCAAACATGGCGGGTATAATGAAAGCAATGACAAAAGGACCTAGGACAGTTCCGGCTTCTTTAACTGAGTGTGCACGTACAGCTAAAGCCAATTCTATTGCTACGACAAATATAGCAAATAATAGTACAGAAAGTAACAAACTAACAACTGACCATACACTAAGACTTGGGATTCCAAAGGTGTCAGAAGGCATCAAGAATGCTACAGCAAATAGCAATCCGACCATTTGGAATAGAACACTAGTAGCTGCTACAACTCCAACAGCAACCCACTTCCCATATAGCAACTCAACTCTTTTGGCAGGGGTGCATAGCAATGACTCCAAAGTACCCCTCTCTCTTTCTCCAGCAGTGAGGTCGAC
>DASCSU010000068.1:0-8678 GCA_034399495.1 Candidatus Thalassarchaeaceae archaeon | reverse complement strand
CTGCTAAATCACTGATGTTCCCAAGTAATCTGACCCTTGCGCCAATAGGTAGGTGCGAGGCTACGCCCATCTCTCCATTACGGGGTTTTGGGTCGTTACCTTTACCCCAACCAATTTTGATAGCCTTGTTTGATTCAAGGGCCTTTTCGAGAAGTGCAGATAGTTCTCTATTCAACTGAATACTCTTCTCAACCATCTCTCGCATGGCACTCCCTCGCCTTTGCCCCAAAATTACTTGTTATTGATGATGACGCTAGAGAAGTGCCTGTAATTGTCAAAACACGCCCTTAGGGCGTTGGGGGGTGCTCATTGGTTATGTTCTTAGACAGTTGGCTATAGCGATGCTCTGCCGGTAGGGGCGGATGTGCTAGCCGATGTCAGTAATCAAGGTCGCAATTAATGGATTTGGAACGATTGGAAAGCGGGTCGCAGATTCAGTCGATGCGCAAGATGATATGGAAATTGTTGGCGTCACAAAAACAGGTCCATCTTTTGGTTGTGATTTGGCTGTCAAGAAGGGCTTTCCGCTATACTGTACCTTTGATGATCCTGATAGAATAGCCGCTTTTGCCAAAGGTGGTTACGACTGCAAAGGTGGTCTTTCTGAACTTTTGTCAATAGCCGATGTAGTAGTCGATTGCTCGCCTGGTAAGATGGGTGCTGATAATTTGGCAAAATATCAGGCGGCTGGAGTGAAGTATCTCTTCCAAGGTGGTGAAAAGCACGACTTAACTGGTCGCTCATACACAAGCTCAGCCAACCATGAAGAAAACATGGGTGTCGAGGGGGTGCGTGTGGTGTCATGTAACACTACAGGTCTATCTCGAACTCTTGTCCCACTCTACAATCACTGTGGCTCCCTCAAAGTAGAGTGTACTATGATTCGCCGTGCTGCTGATCCAGGCGACTCTAACAAAGGGCCAATCAATGCAATCAAGCCTGTACTGAAAGTTCCTAGCCATCATGGCCCAGATGTTATGACAGTTAAGCCTGAAATTGAGATAAATTCACTTGCAGTCGCTGTGCCTACTACTATCATGCATTTGCATGCTATTGTTGCTGATCTGCCTGATGGACACGGCTTGACTACCAAGGATATCATTGGGATGTGGGTGGACACACCTCGTGTCATAGTCATGAACGGAAAAGAGAATCGAATAACTACCACTGCTGAAGTAATGGAAATGGCTAGAGATATCGGTCGTAAATGGGGCGATTTACATGAGATATTCGTCTGGGAAGATGGAGTAAAATTAGTGGGTAATACGCTATATTATTTCCAAGCGATTCATCAAGAATCCGACGTCATCCCAGAGAATGTGGATGCCATCCGCGCAGTGATGGGGACCGAGAGTGATTGGCGAGCATCTGTTGCTAAGACCGATGCTGCAATATCAGCATATTACAACCTTTGAACCCATGATACTTGGACGCTCTAAGAGCGTCAACCATCAAAAGGGGGGCGTTGAGTCGGTAACTCAATGCGTCGAGTGATAATGCCGCTTCTGCTTGTATTTCTGATGCTTACAATGTCTTGGGCATCAATCACATCAGTTGATACTATTGTCGAGTCAGAGGATGTGACTCAGTTGCCCGTTGATGGCACTTTACAGTGGACTGCTGATGAGGCTGCCAATCAGTGGATTTCCACTACTCCATCAAGTATGAGAGAGGTTCCAATTAAGGAATCATCCCACCAAGTCCACACTGTGTTGGGTTCGTTTGACCCAACTATCGACGAAACACCTCTTCCTCCAGAGGCATATCGTGATCACTTTGATGTAGAAAATACCCGATTTAGCATAGTTCAACTCGTTGAACATGATTGGACTGCTTTCGAAGAAATTGTCAATAGACTTGGTTTAGTTGATCTTGATTACATCCCAGATGATGCTTACCTCATTCGCCTCCCTGCTGATGCAAATGATGCCGCTATGGCGTTAGAGGAATTATCCAATCATCCTTCTGTTCGAGCAGTTATGATTCAACATCCCGGCTGGAGGCTTCAACCTGATTTGATGAATCTATCACTTGATGCTCTACAAGGGGGTGTTACAACTCTCATAGATGTAGACATAACTCCTGCTGGCGACCTGTCTTTGGAACAGGTCGATGAATTACAGAATAATCTCGTTTCTACTGGTGCCGAAGAGGTTCGTTGTGATGCATGGATTTGTCAAGTTAGAGACCTAGATTCCTCATGGTTGCCTGTCCTTGCTAACGACGGAAGAATTTTGTTTACTGAATCACATTATCAAATTGTAGTTGCCAATGATTATGCTCGCGATTTGATTAAAATCGATGAAGTGGTGAATAATCACAACAGTGGCTTAGATGGTACAGGTGAAGTGGCTGCTATATCTGATACAGGATTAGATGGTGATCACGGGGATTTCAATGGCCGCCTGCTTACAATTTACAGTAACTTCGGACCTGATAGTTCTGGTGCTGATACCAATAGTGGCCATGGGACTCATATTGCTGGCTCTATGGTTGGCGATGGTAGCGGCGATTCTAATTACATAGGTGTGGCGCCTGCTACAACTTTCCACTTTTATCAGTTGGAACACGATCAATCTGGCCAACTAGCTCGTTGGGGTTCCTTGTATGATATGTTCCGCCACTCACGTCAACAGTCAGCAAGTGTTCAGAGTAATTCATGGGGTGCTGAGAATATGGGTGGCCAATACACCTCTGACAGTCGTTCTGCAGATGCCTTCATGAGTGACTATGGTGATTACACAGTTCTTTTTGCTGCTGGAAATGAAGGTACACAGGGCGCTACTACTGTTTCACCTCCCTCAACTGCTAAGAATGTCCTGACCATTGGTGCTTCAACCACCGGTCACTGGGGTACAGCATCTCCTGGGCAGGTAGCATCATTTTCTAGTCGAGGTAACACTCTAGATGGCCGCATTAAACCAGATGTGGTTGCCCCAGGTGTCCAAATTTGCTCAACTAGAGCAGAAGAGGCACAATATCCAGCAGGCCCATCATGCTCCTCTGCAAGGCACGCAAATAATGACCCCAAGTATATGTCAGCAGATGGTACCTCTACAGCCACTCCTATTGCGGCTGGTGCAACGGTTCTAGTCCGTCAGTTCCTGCGCACTCAGATGAGTCTCAATCAACCACACAGTGACCTAATTAGAGCCATAGTAATCAATGGTGCAAAAGATATCGGCTCTGCAGATATTCCTAATGCCGACGAAGGTTGGGGACAAGTAGATCTACAACGTAGCATATATCCAACAAGTGGTATTCTAGCACTCAACACGTTCTACGACCAAGACCAATCCTTGACGCCAGGATACTCGTATCTCTACACTTACAGCATCGATGGTTCATACGGCCTTTCAGTAACTCTTGTTTGGAATGACCAAGAGGGCTCATCTTCAGCTAGTCAATCAGCATCTAGGCTGGTCAATGACCTTGACCTTACTGTAAGTGCGCCAGATGGTACACAGTACAAGGGTAATGTATTCAATAATGGTCTTTCAACCACTGGTGGTTCTCATGATTCATTGAATAATGTTGAGAGGGTTAAATTGGGGACTGTTCAAACTGGCAACTGGTCAATTCAAGTTTCCCATACCGGAGGCTCGTCACAAAATTATGCAATTGTCATTACTGCTATGGGTAATGAGAATCCAGTCAGCGATCTTGCTACGATTGGTTCAAGTCTATGGGTTTCCACTACCGATCCATTAGAGAGTGAGACTCTCATAATGGGTGCCAATTGGGTTAATCAAGCCCCATCAACGACTGCTCCCTATGATGTGATGGTCGAAGATTTGACAACAGGAGTTATGCTCCACAATGAGACAAAAACAGGTTTAGCGGGTGGTTCTAGTGATTCACTTGTGTTCACTCATACTTTCATCTCTACAGGTTTCCATGACTTGCGACTAACGATTGATGTCAACGATGTAGTGGAAGAGCCCAATGATTTCACACGGGGGACCAATAACAATGTCTTTGATTTACAGGTCAATGTTTCCGCGATAGGGGTGAGGATTACACCATATCTTGAATCGGGCGTTCCACCTGTAGGTGAGGCAGAGTATGAAACAGCAAAAACGCGTATTCTTGACCCCTCACAAGATGATGAAGTAAATATTCGATTCAAAGTTGCTAATGAGGGTACTAGCAATGAGAGTATTGACTTGCGGGTAACTCCTGTTCAATTTGTGCGGCCAGATGGGATGCTTGATGCGCCTTCTGATGAGTGGATCAAGTTCCTCTCAGTCGACCCATTCTATCAGTTAGAGCCAGTAGGTAGCGGAAACAATGAGGTCGTGCTTGATTTGTTACTGCGTGATGAAACTGCAGACCTTGATGCGACACCCTATCCAGTTTATGCGCTGCCGGGTACATATGTGGTAGATATTACGGCGTGGTACCGTTCTTCACCAGTTGTTTCTCATACAGTTAGAATTACGATAATAGTTGAAGATGTGGATGGGATGATAACTGCTCTAGCTGGTGTGTCAGGAATTACTGCAATTCCCGGAGATGAAGCCACTTTTGGAATCTCAATCATGAATCCTGGTAATTCGCCTAGCGTCTTCAATCTCTCATGCGAAACGCCCAATCGTTGGGCCGTAGCAGTTGGTGATGGTAACTCTTCAACTATCACCCTAGAACCGTTATTGCGTCTTCAATATCTCTCGATACCGGTACGTGTCATGGTTCCGCCGGTAGTGGGCGGTCATCCACATGCTGGAGTTGAAGAAAGTATTTCGTGTACTACTTCACATACAAGTAATCCATCTTTGACTCAAGTTGATTCAACTGTGATTACTGTGGCTAGGTTAGATTCTTTTGATACTGACTTATATTCCTCCACGGGGGTGCCCGTCGGGGCCTCAGGCAACGCTTTAGACGAAGCTGTTGACAATGGTCAACATCTCAATTTGACTCTAACGGTTTCCAACCTTGGAAATGTGCCAATCAATCTCGACGTGACAGTTACGCCTACACTCCCATCTTGGCCTCTAGCAATCTTCTGTGATAGCCAAGAAGATGATAATTCGCTCTCATTATCTCTGATTGAAGGCGAATCAGTAAACTGTAGGGTGGAGGTCCATGTTCCCGTTGAAGTGGCAAATGGGGAATCTAACACCATTAACATTAGAACCCAGTTCACACTGTCACAATTTATTTTGAATAGAACAGAATTGAAGGTGGAGGAGAGGCCAGAACTTACACTTACCCCATCTCCGACGGATGTAATGGAAGTGGCACCAGGTGAGCCTTCCTATGGCACCTTCATAATTACCAATGAGGGGAACGTCCCATTACTTCTAGAATGGGAATTTGGTAGCGTCCCTGAAGGTTGGCAGGTTGGTTTCAAATCAATACCCGTAGATAATTTGGGGGATCATAGATTTGAAGAAGTCCAGATTTCAGTTCTAATGCCTGCGAATACACCCGTCGGACCTTTACAGGATTCTCTTACTTTGATGGTGACTGGTACAACCTACTCTGGTGAAGAATTAGTACGCTCAGCCTATGTTGGTTTTGTTGGTAAACAGGCTGCTTGGCTGACGCTTTCTACTGACACGGATGATTTTGATAAACTTGTAAAAGGTGAATCACGCACTGGTAACCTAACAGTCAGTAATGATGGTAACACTCCTTGTAAGGTCGATTTTGATATCGTTAGTGATTCCACATGGGTTCTTACTGGTTTGTCAACAATTCAGTCACTTGAGTCAGGCACTTCACAAACCTTTGAGTTCACCGTCCTTAATGATGGAGCAGTTGGTTTGGATTCTATTACAATTAATGCAATCCCATCTTCAACATCTGATGCAATTCTCATCAATGGTTCAGTTGAGTTGAAGGTCAGTTCATCATCCCTCAGCGCCGATGATGGTGGCCTTTTGAAAGCCTTGGAATCTGCTGGAATTCCCTCTTGGGTAGTTGGCTTGGTTGCCCTCTTGCTGCTTGGTGGCATGGTGGGTGCAGTCTTGATGCTGAGAAAGAGCAGTTCATCATATGATTCAGGTGAAGAGATTCTAGCAATGGGTTCCACTATGATGGGTAGTGTAGAACAACGCCGTGATGCGGCTCTTGATATTGGTATCAAAACTGATGACATGGTTTCTGGAGCAGTAAGCGATGCTGAAGTTGCTGCTGCGCTTGCAGCTGCTGGTCCTAAGCCATTGGCGGCACCAAAGCCGCCGGGTGCCCCTCCTGCGCCGTTGGGTGCGCCTCCGTTGCCGGGTGGTTCACCTCCACCACCTCCTGCAGACTCAAACCCGGTCCGACGCGTTTAGTTTCAGTCCACTTACTCTAAGGATGTAGACCGTTGGACTTATTGTGAAGGGCATTGTCGCCGCAGTCATGAGTGAATCAATAGTTCTCTTTGGCCCGCCCGGAGCAGGTAAGGGGACTCAGGCGGAAGCGATTGTTTCCGCTACAGGAAAACCTCAGGTTTCGACAGGTGACATGTTGCGCGCTGCGCTTGCAGAAGGTACCGCATTAGGTTTGGAAGCCAAAAAATACATGGAAATAGGCGAACTTGTTCCTGATGAAGTAATCATAGGGTTAATCGAAGAGAGAATGCTACAGGAGGATGCATCAGATGGCGTCCTCTTTGATGGCTTCCCTCGCACAATCCCTCAAGCAGAGGCTTTGGCAGAAATTGCTGTTGTGTCACTTGTCATTTCGATAGAGGTTCCAGATGAGTCTATTGTCGGAAGAATCGTTGGCCGTAGGATGGATCCAGAAACGGGAGAAATCTATCACGTTTCCTTTCGCCCTCCTCCAGCGGATGTTGCTAATCGCCTGATTCAGAGGAAGGACGACAATGAAGAGGCTGTCCGAACTCGTCTCTTAGCCTATCATAGTCAAACATCTCCACTTGCAGAATGGTATGCTAGTAAAGGAGTATTGAAAACTGTAAATGGGGACCAGGCAATGGATTTGGTTGGTGCTGAAATCTCACAATTATTAGATTAACAATATGGGTGAATAAATGTCAAGAAGGGGTCGTTCAAATTCCCGTCGAGGCAAAAAGAGAAAAGCAAGGGCTTTAGTTTCCCAAAGTCACCTTGAAAACTTACTTTCTGAACCTTGGAATCATAATTCTGAGAGTGTAGATTCAGCAGCCCGTGACTTGATGAGACTTGCTCGTAGGCACAGGCTTGGTCTACCCGAAGGTCGCCGTTCTTGGATTTGCAGAGGATGTCATTTGGCACTTAGGCCAAGTGTAAACGCTCGTGTGCGAGTGCGGAACAAGACGTGGTATGTCACCTGCTTAGAATGTGGGAGGACTAATAGAAATGGTCCTGATTATAAGAGGCGAGAAAAATGACTGAAGTAGATAAAAGACTCAAAAAAAGAGCCCTAGATCCCGAACTTGAAGTGACCATTAGGGTTGGCAAATCGGGGTTGACAGAATCAGTAATTTCTGAACTTGATAGTCAATTGAAATCTAGAAAAATGGTCAAAGCGAGGGTAAATCGTGGACTTTCTAATGATTCAGATGATAGATTGCAACTGTGGCAAATGTTAGCAGAAAGTACAGCATCTAATCTCATTGTCACTAGGGGTAATATTGCAGTTTTTCATCGCAAATAATGGCTTGATAAAATCGTATTGTGGGTAGTTGGCAACCTATGCCGCTTCTGCTATGTGTTGGCATTTTTTAGGAGCGGCTTTAACAGCGGATAGAATCTCGGCGGTTTGATGTCTGCAATACCGCCCACTTGGTTGGAACCTTTGCTCGGCACCTTGATTCTTGCATTGTTAGTGGCAATTGCTATTCGTTGGGTAAGGTTGCCCTACACCATTGCATTGGTGATTGTCGGGCTTATTTTAGGTTGGTTAGGCGAGTCAATGTTTTCCGGCATTGAGCCGGGTGGTGGGCTACTTTCTGCTGAGATGATTTTGTTCATTCTCTTACCTCCATTATTGTTCGAAGGCTCTTCAGCGATGCATATAGAGAAGCTCAAGAGTAATTGGCGTACAATTTCATTACTGGCAATTCCCGGGGTGCTAATCAATACCCTTGTGATTGCTCTTATCTGTTGGAGGCTTATTTGGTGGGGTGAAGATCATGGATTCCTCTATGGTCTTTTGATAGGTTCAATTTTGGCAGCCACTGACCCTGTTAGTGTTTTAGCGCTTGTAAGGAATCTGGGTGCTCCAAAACGGCTTTCAGTTCTACTTGAAGGTGAATCTTTGTTCAATGATGGAACTGCCATTGTTCTTTTCAACATCATTTTATTGACGACCCTTTCTATTATTGCGGGGGAGAATGTTAGTTTAGGCGAAGTAATGACTAACGGAATCGCATCTTTCATTGTAGTTGTTACTGTGGGTGTTGTTGTTGGTTATCTATGTGGGATGGTAGCCAATCACCTATTACATCAAAGTGAAGATCACTTAGTTGAAATTGCTCTCACTGTAGCACTTGCATTCGGTTCCTTCCTACTTGCTGAATTGATGCATGGTAGTGGTGTAATTTCAGTAGTAGTTGCAGGATTGCTTGTTGGCAACAAAGGAGCGCCAGAAGGGATGACTCCCACTGCGCGTGTTGGGTTACACCATTTTTGGGAGGTTGTATCTTTCTTAGTTAACAGCATATTATTCCTCGTAGTTGGTTATGAGTTGCAATCTGTTATTGCTTGGAATATTCATACAGGTTTCCTTGCTTTAGTAGCCGT
>DASCSU010000067.1:0-8943 GCA_034399495.1 Candidatus Thalassarchaeaceae archaeon | reverse complement strand
TTCAATACTATTGATTAGTAAAAGAAAAGGCGATTTGGCATATGTCATGGATCGATTACCAACTAAACTTCGAAACTCTTTTTCTTGGTGGTTAGCCCCAGATGAAGGTGTGATAGTCCCATTATCAGATGATGGCCAAATTTCGGGCTGGGTATTAGATGGAGCACGGCTATTAGGTGAATAACATGAGCCGAGAAAGTGAAGCCGTTGAAGATATCCAACGGCTACTTGCTATGACCTGGAGAACTTGGGGCAATGAACATCTTGATCCAAACTCAATTACTAGAACTTGGAGCCTTGATTTGGGTTGGTTATCCCCACAAGATTCTGAAAATTTGCTAACTAAATTACTAGCTAAAGGCTGGCTAGAATCATCAGATAAAGGAATGAAGCCTAAAGCAGACTTTTCTGGAATTAATGTACCACTAGGTTGGTTCCCACGACAACGGCTACTTGAAGATCCGCCTCTTTTCTCATCACCAGTTGCTGAAAAGCCACAAATAATTATAGATAAATCTGACACTAAAACGGTCAATGAAAAAGAACAATCAATTAAGTCAACTAAATCTATAGTTCAAGGCACTAATACAGATTCATATGATGTCCCAGGACTACTACAACTAATATCTAAAGAATCGAAACTAGCCCGGCAAGAGGTTATGAAAAGAGCACAAAGGAAAAGGAAAACTCTCGGAGCAGTAACCATTTGGATGGCACTTTTCTTAGTTGCTAGAGAACTTGGAGTAGATATCAATAATCTCATCGATTGATCAGATTATATTGATGCTAATATTCCTCTGTAAAGGTCTTACTGTTGTCCATCATACTGTCAGCAGTAAGCAATATTGGCATTAGACCAAGAGCGAGCACCAGAGAGCAAAACACCGTTAATGAGGTAACTACGCCAAAATCTTGAACCACTGGCATTGGTGATAACCTTAGAACTAGGAATCCACATATGGAAGTGCTAGCAGATAATACAAGAGCTGTGCCTGTACTTGCATGCATCTCTTTTATTGCTTCCCAAGGCTCATATTTTTCCTTCAAAGAATCAAACTTACGCCAGACGTGAATAGAATAATCAATCCCTAGCCCAATGGTCAATGCTGTCACCATCACGGTCAACACATTCCAGTTGAGATTTAGCAATGCCATAGCACCCACAACCCAAATAGCAGCAATAGCTACCGGAGTGATGACAATTATTGCAGGACCAATACGCCTAGTCAAAGCAAAAAGGACCAAAGTAGATACTACTAGACTAATGGCAGTTGATTCTAGTTGAGAAGTCGTTAATCCTGTTAATACTAAGTTTAGTTGAACAGCATCCCCTGTGACATACATGACTGCTTGCACTCCATATTTTCCTGAAGATTGACTGACTGCAGTCAGTAAACCTTCGACCGCTTCTATTGATTCACTATTGGAAGACACTTGCACCATTACTTCGGTACGTAAGTATTGTAGACAACCTTCAGTACAGCCATTTTCAGAACTAAAAGTGAAATTAGCCACACCATTTACTCGTTCAGCCCATGTAGCCCCAGAGAGTAAATCACCAACTGAATCATTTTCACCTAATTCCAAAAGTGCATGAACTACGCCACCTGTTGTATAATTTTGAGTTACAATGTCATTACCTACTACTCGCATTCCGTGGCGCGCACCAAATTCTGTATCTCTCTTTATTGCATCTTTCAGAACGGTGTGAACCGATTCGATCATCGCCTCACCATCTCCAACAGATCTAGGTATGACAACTCGGGGTGATAATTCAATACGGTTGTTTAGTTGATTGTTTGCATCAATGAAATCCGCATCATCCACAATTGAAGTGCCACCATCAAGTGGTTCCGAGAGGATGTATATCGGCCTCCAACCTGTTGATTCATAGGACTCATAGATGTCTGTCCGAACATTCATCACTTCCATCTCATCGTCTAAGAAATCAGTCAAGTCAAATTCTGTTTCTAGTTTTGCAGCAGCCAGAACCACGCTCCCAACAGTCAACATAACCACCAAAATAAGAGCGAAAGCCTGGGTTTTTCTCTGAGTAATCACCACCTCTCGAGCAATCTTTTGTAGACCTTCCCAGTGACTTTCAGGTCTGAATTTCTGATCACGTCTTTCCATCATTACATGCATAGCACCTACAACTAGTGTTGATGTGATGAATGCTGAAACTACTCCAAATGCTAGTGCCATGCCAAAAGCACGGACGGGGGGCAAGGGTGAAACAACATTGGATAAGAAAGCAGCCACTGTAGTGATTACTGTCAAAGTTAGTGCGACATAAAGTTCGTTGAGGGCAAAGGCCCATGCTTCAGGGGTATCGACTCCCTGTGATCTTTTTCTCTCATATGAACGTTGAAGATGTATCGAATAATCAATACCTAAGCCTAGAACTACTGGGGCAACAGCAACATGAAGTACAGAGAAAGTTGGCGTCAAGGCCGCTAACGCACCGTATGTCCATACCAAAGCCATAGATAATGCAGCAAGAGGAAACACGACCCCACGAATGGAACGGAAGGCAATAGCTAAGATGATTACAACAACAGCCAATGCTCCCGAAATCAACCATGCTAGATTGTCCATTGTGCCTTCATTGATATCATAACTAAGCACATCGTCTGAAATTAATCCATAATTTAGGGACCCATCTACTCCGGCTTCATCAAATTGCATGCGAAGGAGATTCACCATCTCCTGTCTTTCCACATCGTCCAAATCAGCCCTAATGTATAGAATCCAGAGATTACTTGATGCTGAGGGAGTTGCATCCCCAGATGTGCGATTACTATCTAGCCAACTGCAAGTACTTTGTTCAAAATCTAAATCTTTGTTGACTAATGCATCACGTCCGAAACTTGCTAACATAAGCAAATCATCATCATTAGCACCATCGGCACAAGATTGCCCTTCATTGAGGGTGTCATTGAGCAATTTTTCCCATGATGTCGCCTCACTCAATTTTGCCCCAGGAGATTTTTCATCTAGTCCTCTCTGAATTATCTCAGGGATGGCGATATACTCCGTAATCAAGTAACCATGGCCATCAGACCATTCTAATATTGTATTGAGGTCTTCTTGCTGTTGTTGAAGAGAGGCAATTGATAGAACATTCCCCCCATCATCATTCTCTACATGAATAAAAAGAGGTTTGCGCTCATCATCAAATGATGATTCAATTCTTTCTTCTGCTGCATCATTTGGCCCGTCGGGAGCAAATGCTGGCAGATCAGTGTAAAAAGAAGGAAAGGGAAAGAGGAACATACCAAAAAATAGAGTTAACACAACTGCTCCAAAGAAAATCCCAGGGGAACCCTTCTCAAAAATTGTTGTTAGTTGCTGAGTGCGTTCTTTCACAGCGTCGTCACTCATGCACTGCCCAACCATGACCCCTTGATAAGTGAGAAGGGAGGCTATAGTGTGAAAGGTTGTTTTTTCCAAAGGTTCAAAATGGGGCCGCAGGTCGCCGGAATGATAACTATGGCTATCAAGGTACTATTGAACGAAGGGAATGAACTCAGAATCAGGCTGATTGGTGAAAACCATACAGCTTTGCAACTATTTAGGACTCGGCTGAATGACAATAAGGATGTAGAATATTCAAACTACTTCGTAGGACACCCTGGACTAGATGACCCCGAACTTTATCTTCGAGTCAAAAAAGGAAAAGATGCTGTGAAAATATTGCAAACACTTAGCAAAGATTTAGTCGGTGAGTTTTCTAACTTGAAGTTCTCCTGAGGCTGACGGCCAATGGACGCTGATGAGGTTGCATCAAACCTCGGCCTAGATCAATGGGTTTGTGAAGGCGAAGGAATTGGAGGACTAATCAAGGTAAGAGTTGAAGATTTCATAGTTATTGAAGAGGGTTCGACACCAGCACTAGACCAAAAAGGAAGATTTACTGTTGCTCGAATTACTCTAAATAATTGGGAAACTAACCGATTTACCAACAGGTTGGCAAAGGAACTCAAGATTTCTAGAAAGAGAATTTGGTTTTCAGGCACAAAAGATAAACGCGCAGTTACCACTCAACTTTTCGTAATTGATGCCCCCACCAACAAAGTTTCTAATGTCAATATCAAAGATGTCGAATTAGAGGTCCTAGGTCGAACTCATCAAAAATTGTCAATGGGCTCCCACTCTAGCAATCGCTTCAGCATCACAGTTAGAGGCTGTGCCAACAAAAATGGTGACCCTCTTAGTGAAGAAGAAGCCGTTTCAGAGGTTGAGAAAATACATGCAGCATTGGTTTCACGCCTAGGCGAAGGGAAATTTCCAAACTGGGTTGGCCCACAACGATTTGGATCAACTAGACCAGTTACACCTGTAGTAGGAAGACATGTAGTAAACGGTGAATGGCAGGAAGCTGTCAATTCTTACATCGGAATGGAAGGACAAAATGAGATGGATGATGTCGCTGAATTCCGTCGCCATTGGAGAGAAAATAGTGATTTGGATGTTGCTCTAGATATAATCCCTAAACAATTGGGTTATGAGCGAGATTTGCTTTATTCTATTAAAAAGAAGCCTGATGATTGGGTAGCCGCATTCAGGAAATTACCTAACAACCTTCAATTGATGACAATTCATTCATTACAATCTCTTGCTTTCAATCACATATTAGCCGAAAGAATAAGCAGTGGAATGTCAATTTCATCCCCAGAAATTGGTGATGTGGTAGGACCTATCGACAATAATGGAAAGATTGATGCAAGTAAACTTGCTATTGTGCAAGAATCAACAATAACTAGAATTTCTCGAAATTGCCATCTTGGAAGACTCGCTGTCACTGGCTCACTAGTTGGTTCTGAATCATTATCTGCCACCGATGATGTAGGCGCCCTAGAAAAGAGAGTCCTAAAGAAATTAGACTTAGAATCCGTATCATGGCAAATTGAAGAAATACCACGACTTACAACTAAAGGAACTAAGAGGCCGCTAACTGGTAGTTACTCTGAATTCTCATTTAGTATAAAATCCATATTAGATATATCGAATGTAAGCCAACGTTGGGAAAATGGGCCAAAAGATGTAGATCGTTGGCATCCTGATGGAGCTTGTATTAATTTTAAATTCAATCTACCACCAGGGACATACGCCACGACTCTTCTCAGAGAATTTACTCGTGCACCACTGCACCAATCTTGATTATTGGTACAACGCTTACATTAAGCGACCAATCTCTAGGACTTGAATTTCGCCAACCCCATCAATCGATTTTATTGCACCTTCAAAATTGTCAACAGTGCCGTCACCTTCCTGGATAACACAGTATGCTTCAACAAATTTCATTCCGAAAGCAAGCGGTTTGGTTTCAACTGATTGAACTACGCCTACATCATTCTCCATAGACTGAAGATTTACAGCTATCTCATCTGCCGAAATTTCTGAATCTGGTGAGCACATTATCTTGTAACGAATCGCAACTTCTCCCATCAAATCACCTCAAGGCCCTTGGAATCCACAAGACACGCAAATGTAAGGGACTGCTTGACTTCGGCAACGTGCTGACCTACCAACTAATTCGCTACACTTTGGGCAAGGAAATGATGTACTATCTCTCTCTACTAGAGGTATGCCCGAGGCATTGCAAATTGTTGCTCTCTTGACCACCATTAATCACCGAACGAGCCGCCGAACGGCCACACCCTTTTGATGGTTACCCATTGTATAGAATCAGTGTTAGCACTGAGTTCAACTCTGAATCACAGACAATTGGCCCGTTCGCCCCGAACTAACAACCAATTCCCCGTGAGTTCTACGACACCAACCGTTGGTTATACGAATTACATCACCCGTCCTAACCTTGTCAACCTGTTCGCCCCACAGAACTAGGCCAATTACTCCTGTTTCATCACGCCCACAAGCTGCGGCAACTGGTCCACGATAGTTGGCTGAATGTACCTGACGCCGCGGATAACGGCGAAGCACCAACACTTCTAGGCGACTTATTTTCACCCCTGCATGCAATTCCTTTACCTTCACTAGTTTATGTTCTACAACATTGGCACTGGCATTATTACCGTATGCATGGCTTAGGATTGCTGCTTTCCTAACTTTTCTTTGTTCAACACTCAATTTCTGTCTCGTTACCTGAGTCATAATTATTGAGATGGTCTTGTCATAGTATAGGGTTTTGTACGGGGTAAACGAAAAGTGAATATGAATTAAGGGACTTCCCTACGGGAATATAATTGAAAGTGAAAGTCAAGATATCCAAAGAAGGACTAACTTTACATTAATTCCAAGAACTGCTGATATTACTGCTGGAGACCAGCCTAGATCCCGCATTCTTCGAACCTCATGTTGCATTTTGCAATAGGGCACATCACCAATTCCATCCCGCACATGAAATAACTCACAGAAACCCCTATCACGTTCTTCATAGCACCTTAAGCATCTTTGACAAGACATAGCGATAAGTGATTACAGATTCTGATTTAACCACGCTTCACGGAGTCTGTCTACATCACTTAAAATGAAAGTGAAGATACTTGATTATACAATATACACTCAATCATCACGAGCACGATGAAGAGTGAATCCTATTTTTCCGCTAACTTCAGAATCTGATTCATCCTCACTCGTAACAAATCCATCTTTAGCCAAAGATGCTTCAACATAATCACGAACTGAAAAATCTCCATCTTTGCCACGTGTCCTTGGTAATTTGTTCTTACAGACCAAATAAGTTTCAGATGAGGAGTTTCTACTTGCTACTGGTGAGAACCTCTGAACTTTAGAAAAATTTAGTTTCGCGGCTTCAACAACCGCTTCAATACCCCTGCCTTGGAATACCTTTGTGACAAAAGAGCCACCTTTGTTCAAAAGTGGAAGTGAGAAATCCATTACTAGACATACTAAGTCTAGAGAAATCGCTTGATCCATTTCATATTGACCAGTAAGCCCAGGAGATATATCGGAAACTATCGAGTGAATTGGCGCACCATCCAATAACCCTAGTAGGTTATCCTGTGTCCCAACCTCTGTAATGTCACCAACCAATAGCTCGACACCAGGTATTGGTTCACAGGGTTTCAAATCGATCCCTATTACTCTACCCTCCCCGCCACCTAACTCAACTGACACCTGAGACCACCCGCCAGGGTGACACCCAACATCAAGAATTGTATCCCCCTCTCTGATGAGATTGAATTTTTCTTGGCATTGAAGTAATTTGTAGGCCGAACGTGAACGATACCCGGAAGATTTTGCTTTCCTGCGCCACGGGTCGCGGCGGTGCTCGTTGTACCACCTCTTACTCATTGATGTACACCCGCCGGCGCGCCTATGTAAAGGGGACCCGTCCGGAAAACATGCGTGGAGCGCATCTTAGCATTACTTTGCTTGTTGCATTGATGTTATTGTGGGCCACATTAAGCCCCCAAACAATAGTGGAGGCGGAGTCTGACAGTTGTGAGGATGGATTGGCTTGTGAATCACTCAAACTAAACACTGGCTCAAATGTTGTAGTGATGCAGGAAATAACTGCTATTTGGTGTGAAATATGTGCTTATGCTGATACTACAATCCAACAATTTTCAAATCAACGCCATAAAGAGGTGGCTAGAATTGCATACCACCCAGATGATGGAACTGATTTCTTAGGCAATCGCCTCTCCACTCGCCAAATGTGGAATTTAGGCCAAAATCCAACAGAAGCCGAATACCCCACACTATGGATGGATGGAGATTACAAAGTGAGTGGACCAGTAAGTGAAACTCAATTACATCAAACATATCTGAAAGCAGCGGGTCAACGAACATCTGAAGAAAACTTGGAAATAGATTACTACAATAGAGGCAACAATGGCACTGATGAAAATAGACTTGAATTCATAGCCACTATTTCAGGAGAGAACGCTGAGGCAATCACATTTGTATTGACTGATAATAGAGTGGAAATAGAAAATGCAGAACTATACAATGGAGTTCGTTACCACGATAATGTTGCAACAGCAGGCATCATTGTGAACCCCAACAATGGATCAATTATCTTCTCAGAACCTAGTTATTCTTGGTCTGTAAGTAATTGGAGCCAAGAGGAGAACAATACTGAGCTTCAAGTAAACTACAATTTTTCAGCAAACCCTACTGATGATACCCTCAAACAGAAATCTTTGGTAGTTTATACAGAGGACAATACTGGAAAGGTAATTGCTGCACAACAAATTCAATCCGCCAATACAATCGCAGAAGATGAATACAACTCAATAATTATCATCGGCGGCATTGCCCTAATTGGACTTCTATTGGCCACGCCGGCCTTACAATCATTCAACGAATCAAAAACAGACAATAATGGCAAGCCAGGTGCGGAATCAGAAGAATAATTATCACCTACTCGGAAACGAAGATATTTGTTGCACCCCCCCGATAAACTGTTCCCCTACCTGCATCATGTTCGTTTTTCGGGGGATTTATACCCTAGCGGTGCACTATTTACACCATGGACGGACAATCCGGACAACCAGAGGGGCGAGATGGTGCAAGCCTCCCCATGAAAGAGTGGCTCGTTGAGTACTATGTGGAGCGCGCACAGAAAGAAACCATGCACTGCCTAACAGTATTGAGAGGTAGAAGTGCAGATGAGGTACAGGCTAGACTGTATTCAGAATTACGGGAAAATTTCCCTATGGAGTTTAAGTTGGAGGTAACAGTAACTCGCATGATCCCAATAGAAATTGACACTGATGAGGCACTTTTTGAATTGCAAGGCACGTATCAACCTTGAACACAAATTATGTATTATTCCCACTGCAAAGGAAAATCCTACAACTGAGCAAAATACAGTATGTATTGCGTCGTGATTAAATCATGATGCTACCTCACGTATATTCAATGGGCGCATGAGTGCTTGTGAATTGGGGATAATATGACACCAGATGAGGCGGGAACACTATTTGCAGTGATGTCACTTCTATCTGG
>DASCSU010000066.1:0-8955 GCA_034399495.1 Candidatus Thalassarchaeaceae archaeon | reverse complement strand
GATGGTGGCTTGAGGTATTCTCCAACGAGCAATTTCAGTCAACTGGCTTACGGAAGAGGAAATCCATACGTCATGCTCAGTTCCTAGATCTACTGAAAAGGGACTCAAGACACCTTTGCCTGCTTCATCACCTTCACCAAGTAGGTAGTAGTTGCCTTCGACTGCATCACAGCAGGTGATTTGGGCCTCTGCATCCCCTATTAGGTGGCTATTTGGTATGGTTGTGATTATTAGTGCAAAGAGGACAAGAATTACTCTATTTTGCCCCCTCATTTGTTTCCCCGAAGTGCGTGGGTACTCTGTCGCTCTTTCAAGGCAACGGGTCATCGAGCCTTGTTCATCCATTATTTTGACAGTTTGTTAGGCGCCGAAAGTGTCTGATTAAGTCTATTTTTTCTAGAGCCTTTGAGCAACATATTCATGAACCTGTGAGCCGGCCTTGAATTTAGTGGATTACATGGATGATGTAATGGTATCCGATTTGATTTTGACTGATGAACACGATGTTGTGGACATGGATGACTCCATTGCTACTGCCGCAGATAAACTATTGTCGTTAGGTAGGGGCATTTTGATTGTTCTTGGTGATGATAAGAAAGTGAAGGGTGTTGTCACTCCGAATCAGATTTTAGCAGCGGTATCTGGTGGTGGCGACCCTACAAGCGAAACAGTAGGCGGGCACATGGATGCAGATGTCATGGAAGTAGGACAAAATGCCAATGTCGATGACATTATTGTTTTGATGAATGAGCGTAAACCTCACGCTGTTGTCGCTGTTGATTCTGATGGTCAGTTTGCTGGCTACTTTTCTCCTAATGATTACCGCGAGGCACTTGCACAAATTGAGGCAAGGCCTGCTATCAAACGTCTAGCACAATATGAATAATCAATTCATAGAATGTTTGTTTAGGAATGAGTCCAAATCATGGCCTCATCGCTTTCTATCCGAGCAAAGCCCATCCTTTCCAGTTGGACCACCGTTCCTACCGGGTAATCATTGATCTCTAGCAAACCTTCAGCTGCAATCAATTCGCCATCTTCTTCAAGCAGCAATACTGCAGGTTTTGCCATATTGCTAGGTAGCCAATGAATAATCGGGGTGTTGCCAACGCGTTCGAATCGACTGATTTCACCTTCCCATCCGCGCATCGTCTTTTGATGCTTGATTCCAATGTCTGCAAAATCCTTCAAACGCCTTCCTTCGCGTGATGTAAAATCTTCTCTAGCAATCTTCACCTTGATGGCCCCCTCTCTTAGTGGCCATTCACGAACTCCCTTGTCGGGATATTCAGGGTGGACGGGTAAGGTGACTTTGGTAGGTGGTTCACAGTCGCTCAAATCTAGCCATATGCTCACTGGTTCGCGCACAAATGATAGCCGTGGTGCCTCTGCATTGACTGCCTTGGCGTTGAGACTGTTCAGCGTAGACATAGGTACTGAGATGTCCTTCTGTGTTAGGCCCATATCAATCCAGAATTCCCTCATGGCTCCAGCATCATATCCTCTACGTCGCAATGCTCTGAGGGTCGGTAATCGGGGGTCATCCCATCCAGTATATTGGCCGGATTGAATATCTTTTTTCATCTGTGATGTGCTGAAACCACCGAACTCATGCACTTTGACACGCCCCCAGTAGAGGGTTTCAGGGTATGACCAACCTATTTTGTCATAGAGTAGTTGTTGTTTTCTAGTAGAGTCCATCAAATCTTTTCCACGGATTATATGGGTCACTCCCTGTTCATGGTCTTCAACAGCACTTTGGAAATCTAGTAATGGCCAAACGCGGTATGTGTCACCTACCTTTGGGTGAGGTGCTGTCTGGATTCTCAATGCTGGCCAGTCTCTCAATGCAGGATTCTTATTGTCCATGCTGGTGCGCACCCTCACTACAGCTTCACCTTCAGAAAAACCATCTACTGTATTGTTCATTTTTTTCCACTTTGCAAGATTGTCTGTATTACTATTATCGCGGCAAGGGCAATTTTTCATGGATACTCTGAGTTCTCTAAAATCCTCTGCTGAGCAAGTACAGACATACATGTGCCCTTCAGAAATAAATTGTTGAGCAAATTCTAGGTATGTATCCATTCTTGCAGATGCTTCAATGACAATATCAGGATTACTTCCAGTAAGCCAAGTAAAATCATCTTGAATCCAATCGTACGCTTGTACATCAGGTCGCTTAATCTTTGTATCGGTATCATCGAATCGTAGGATTATTTTTCCAGAATACATCCTAGCATATTCTGAATTGATGATGACTCCACGACTGTGACCTAGAGTGAGGGGGCCATTTGGATTTGGGGCGAAGCGAAGTACAACCTGTCCATCAGTAGCATTGGGTAGTTCGGGTAATCCCTCGCGGCGCTCTTTAACTCTCTTCTCAAGTGCTTCTGGTGCTTCTTCCTCCAAGATTCTACGAACTTCATCGGCCCCTTTTTCTGCCCAAATATTGTTTGCTTCTTCAACCATAGGGGCGATAATGGCATACAGGAACTGAGCCTGTTCTCGTAACTCGATGTTTTCTCCAAGGACTCTCCCTTGGACAGAACCCACTTGGCCTTTACCATCATATTGTAAGGCATTTTGTAAGGCGTACTTGCGAATCAGCCGGGAAACATCCTCATCCGGTCCCCAATCGCTCATGTATGTCGGTTTGGCCCCAATCACTTGAGCCTTCGTAATGTTGCCACACTGAAGACCTAGAAATCGAACAGATTTTTCTCAGGCAACAAAGGTTCTTCCCGTGGTCGTTTGGGGATTTCAGATGAATGAACTTCACGCCATGCATTTTTGGTGGTTTTCCAACCCCATCGTAGTATTTCATGAGGGGTCTTTCCAGACACTAGGGTGGGCAAGATTTTCTGTGTATTTGGATCAGATGGATAACCTGAGCCAAAATCAATTGAATTGTTTATCTTTTGAGCCTCGATGTAATCCTCTCTATTTTGTTTGGCAATAATCGATGCTGCGCCAACAACGAGATGCTTCGCATCAGCCCCATGTTCGCTTTGAATTATCCATTCCGGCCAAGGCCAATTCCTGAGTCTTGCTGTAATGTTATCACCAAACCGCTGTTCATTCACATCACATGCATCTAGGTGCAGTATTCCCTTTTTTGGGATATCATCGACCAAAAGTTCGCTGCCTATATGGGCAAACATTCCAACTTCAAGTTCATTCAAAGTACGATTTTCCATCCAGTTATCAATGTGTACTGGCATAGCAAATAATTTCTGAATACGCCAACCTCGCTCTTCTGCTTTTTCACATAGCCAGTGATAACATTCCGCTCTTTTTTCATTGGATAGCATCTTAGAGTCATTGATTCCTTGTTCAGCAAGTAGAGGTAAATCCTCTTCTGGTAGCGCGAATGCACCAACAACTAATGGGCCTAGGCAGGGCCCTCTTCCTGCCTCATCAATTCCAGCCAACCACATTTTCAAACCTCATAAGTCGAAGTCCAATTCCCCATCCTCACTATTATCTTCTGAGTGTGTTTGTTTGTGTGTTTTCTTCGCTACATCATCAGGGGTAGTAATTCCGACCTTTACTGGTTTCACCACTCCCTTGTTTGATTTTTTCTTTTGTGAAGATTTATGTTTCTTACTAGCAGTTCTTTTTGGTTTCCGAACGGTTCTACCGGCATCAGCATCCACTTTAGAAAATAGTTCATTGGCCGGATGGACCACTTTTTCAGCTACCAATTCACTAGCAAGGTCATCAATCAGATCACTTTCTTTTGATTTTTCATGATGTATTAGAACTGTATTGGCAGCATCTAGCAGTTCCCCAGATGGTTGTTTTGACTGGCTACTTTTCGGGGGCGATTTGGAAGTAAACAAGTCTTGGAAAACCTTGGCTGCAACTTTGGGTGCCTCTAAGACAGCACCTACGACAGCCTTTGGTGCAGCCACAGCTCCTTGACCAAATTTCGTCATCCACTCTTCGGGTTTTTCAGGTTCAGGTGGTTCAGATGCAGCCAATTTCGCCTTCCACTCTGAATCCTTACGTTGACGATGCTTCAATGCCTGTAATAGTCCAAGCCCACCAATAATTGTGACTATGATAGTAAAAAAGAAGCCGTTGAATTGATTCCAAATATCAGCTACTGCGATTTCAAATTCTAACCACCATGATTCTTCAGGTAGGTTTTCGGGTCTGAAAGACTCTGCTAGATAATCTGCTTCTGTTATGTTGGTAAAAGTTATGTCGGGCTTCAAAGTGCTTTGCATTTCCACAGTCATTGTTAATGTGCCATTAGCCTCAATATTGCGCGGAATATGCATCCAAGCCCTAAAGGTGAAGTTTACGCCTGGTGGGATTTGGTCAATTTCAAAGTAACGAGGTGATCCAGTAACTGATCCATGCTCTGCTTGTTCAGGGGGTATGAATCCATGTTCTACATTCATGTCAACATGCAAACTAACTTGTAATCCATCATCTCCATTCCCTAGATTTCTCATAGTGAATGCGACAGAAACATTGTCCTTTGAATCGGTAGAACTCTCTACCGCTTGCAATTCCCAGTCTACTAGGGGTGCTACTCTAAGTTCAATAGTTTCACTACCTAGTATTTCACCTGAAATCAGTTTCAATGTTATGGTGACATTACAATGAGAAAATGCAGGAACTAATCCATCTACAGTTAATGTTAGGGTTGCTGCTTCTTGTGTTTCATCTTTGCTCAATACTGTTGTGTGCCTAGATAATTCTGCCCGTAACCTGCTGTCAGCTTCTATATTAATTTCATAGGTATCTTGGAAATTACCCGTGTTTTCTATGCTGATAATAGCATTACAACTTTGGTTTGGTAAAACATCATCACCGTTGCAATTATCATTTACAAATAGTTCTCCACCTCTCTCCCAACTAATGTTTGAATCAATGATCATCATCACTGTTTCAGCCGGGTTGTTAGCGCTCCATACTAATACGCCCACTTTCATTTCGGCATGGGTGAGTGAGGGTGGTTGGATTTCAACATCAATGGTAGCCTGAGAATTTGCCCCTATTCCATTTCCACCAGGTCCATTCAAATTGTGTACATTAAAGACTCCGACCAACCAACCATCGTGTTGGTAGGATAGTTCAGGTGCGAATCCCAGAAGAGGTTGCCCATTGTTATCTAGAGGTACTACCCTTGCAACTAATTGAGCGAGCGAGTTTCCCGTGTTCCTTACAGTTAGCGTAGTCCTCTCTTTTTGACCCGGCTCAAGGCTCATGTTACTGTCATTAGAATCAAACGTCGCTTGAAACCATTCATCTATTTCAAGTGTGAAATTGTATGATACTTGAGCATTGTCAATGCTTGATGTCGCCATCAATTGGAATCCATGTTGTACAAATGCAAGTGGTGAGCCATTAATTACAGGGGGTATGTGGATGTCATATTTAGGCCAACCTAGTTCACCTGGTGTGATTATCAATTGACTAGGTTGATTACAAGGAATTGTAGTTCCATTCCAAAAGCAATCCCAACCTGTTTCACTAGATATTGTGAAACTGACTGTATCCGTGATGGTGGCTCCATTAGTGATGTTAACTGACATTATTATGAAACCACTTGGCTCAACATAAGCATTCAATCCGGAATTTGGCCCCCAAGAGAGGTTACTGCTTCCATTTCCGTTTTTGCTATCTTTCATATCACTTAGTAACGATTCATTATCAATTTCAACAAGGTGGGTGGTTGAATCATCAATTACCGGAGATAGTATAGTAGAGGTAAATGAGAATAACGCAAGAAGGATGAGAATGTTGCCTCTGCGCATGACCTTCCGAATTGGCGCAGTTCTTGAAGAGTTGCTCCTGCCTGTGCGTAATTATGTCCAAATAGCCCCTTTATGGTGTTTTCAGGCGGACATTCTAAGACTTAGGGCCCTGTTTGAGACACATGGGCGGATTTTGGCCATTCAAGAAGAAGGCGGCCGAGCCAGAGGAGCAAAAAATAGTCACTTACAGTAAGGATGACAACAGTGCAGATGAGTTACTTGCTGATCGTAGTCATGTAGAAGATGAGCAATACAAGGCTGCTCTTGACTTATTGGCAAAACCACATCTTGATGATTCAGAAGGAGGTAAACCTTCTGAAACTGAGGTCGTTGAAACCAAAGAAAATAGTGTGGATAATTACGTACAAAGTGGTGATGGTTATTGGTATCTGAAAAAGGAGGATGGTAGTTTTGATTCTACTGCCTACATCAAGAATGATGATGGTACCTTTTCTCCGTATGCCGAATAGAATAGATTTAGTGTACAGGGTCTGGGATTAGTTTCGCCAACGCTTCAACATCAAATTCACCCGCTTGGATGGGTACGCGCAAATCGAATAATTCCGCTACAGCAGGGTCTATTTCCCCTATTGAACCTACAACCTCTCCTGCAATTGAGATTGATGCGCCACGTCCCTGTAACCACGGTCCTTCACCTTCCGGAATGGGTGTGTAGGTTGCTTCAAGTTCTTCACTTGTGGCGCCTAGATCTCTGAGTAATGCTTGCGCCATCCCTTTAGCGCCTGTGAAACCAGTGCCTACCTCTGCACAGGCCCAAGAGACGCGATCTTTGTTATGGTGATCACGAACTACCGTACCTAACTCAAACACTCTTTGAGGGAGTTCATGGTGTCTGTTTGCGGCTAGGAGTCTGAGTAGGCTTGGTAGCAAGAATTGTCTTAGTATTGTGTGTTCAATTGTGATTGGATTATGCAATACTGTAACTTCACAACCGCTATCTAATCTTGTCTTTGTGAATTGGTCTGCCTCATTTGATAGAGTTAATGATTGAATTTGTTGCAAGCCAAGACCCTGTAAAGATTCTCGAAGTCTTCGATGCAGGGTCATTTTAGCTAACGGCTTACCTGCGATGCTCTGCATAGAAGTAGAATCCCCAAGATCTTCAAATCCAATTCCTATGGCGATTTCTTCTACTAAATCAACAGGGTGTAATATGTCAGAGCGCCAACGCGGCATCTCAATCAAATATTCATCCTCGCCAGCCGCTGCATCTGCCCATCTATTTCGTGTACGTGGCCCATCAGTAACAACACGTCTTCGAATCAGTTTGCCCCCCATTATATTGAGTGCTACAGCAATTTCATTGTCACCAAACTCTCTACCCAATACATCCTCAAGCAGAGGTTTTGGTAAACGATGGGTGCGTGGACTGCCGTTTGGTGAAGCAACTGAAACTCCATCCCAGCCTGTCAACTCGATGCTTTCAACAGCACCACCTCTTACGGCAAGTGATAGACATACAAGCAATAGGGTGGCTTCACAGGCACGCTCATCCCATCCTGTGACATCAATGAAAAAGTCAGTTGTTGATTCTGTTACAGTGGTGTGTGCGCCATTGATGATTGGTGGGAAAGAGAGAACGTCTCCTGCCGCATCTATAATGACGGGGAATTTTTCGAACCCCTTAAGCAAATGTGCATATTCAACACCCTTAGGATGTGTAGTGAGTATTTCTTCTATGGTGATCTTGTGCTCCATTGCTAGCGGAATGAAAGAGTAGTTTTTGTCTACTGTTACGACCTTGAAAGGTGGGTGCAATTTTGACAGGTCATGGACTCCAACAGAAGTTCTTTTTCGCCCCCGTCCTAGAGCAAAGTGCAATTTTTCTTGGTGATCCATTATTCCTTGTATGAACTCATTTCTAGCTTCATCTGTGTGTCCTGTGTCAACTCCTCTAATTACAGCACCTAAGACTATTGGGCGCACTTGTTCTAGTGAAGGGTCGACAGTCATAGTGATGTCACCACTATTGACTTTCAGTCCTGGTTTCGCTTCTTGCTCGTGAAGAAATGTACGGACTGCAAAAGCCATTGTTTCAGCAGAAAGTAAATCCGGACGGTCAGGAAATACTTCAATTTCAACAATCTCATCATCACATTTCTCTACAGAACATCCGATGAGCCCCAATCTCTCTTCCCAAGCATCAGGGTCATGTATAATGTTGGCATCTAGTTGAATACGTCGTAGAAGGTCGTGATTGAAGGTGACAGTTGGCATTCCCTCACCCCTCACTGGCCAAGCCATTGTGGCATAGGCCTATCATATCCAGCAAGACGTATACCAGTCATATTAGCTGTATCCGATTCAAGGGCCCTTAGGTGGCGCCGATTTAGTTGATCAATTCCATCTTCACCAATTTCAATTAATCTTCCACGAATATCGGCATCCAATTCTGCTAACCAAGAGTCAACAACCTCAGCAATTCCTTTAGCACTTTTTGGAGTTTCTATGCTAGAGAATGGATTACTGACGATGAATTGTGCACCTGCTGAACAAACTACCAAGGAATCTAAAGCTGTAGCAGACCATGGGATTGAAAGTCCTTGAGATACACCTTTTCTGCCTAATTGATGCTCACGAGCAGAGAGCCCCATCATTGGAAGTGCTGCACTTGCTGGGAGGTGGGCCGCAGTAGATGAGTTGGCGATTGTCCCATCACAGTCAAGTTCAGATGCAAAGCGATGAATCAAAGAGATTCTATCTACGCAACCCTCGAGTAGGACAAATTTTTCATCATCTAAACGAGATCGAACTAGTGAAATCAGAGCATCAAGTTCAGCATCATTCATTCTAGGGAGTTCATCAAGAGAAAGGACTGCACCATCGGCTACGCCTAGGTCCTCAGTACAATTGTGTAAGTTTGATTCAGATATTCTTAGCAAATCGATTGGGCGTGGGTTAGAGTCCACGATGCAAGGTTGTCGGTCAAGGAAAGTTCCTTTCATTCCCTTTCCACTAGGGATTTGGGGGATTATTGGCAGAGGTAGCAGCATGCCTTTCTCTTCTCCTCGTAGTTGTAGCAGTGTGAGCAAATCTAGTGGTGCGTGTTCGTGTAACCTTGAATTTCCAGCAGAAACGATTGTAATTGACTCGAATTGAGAATCTACTCCCCTGCTTGGTAGTTCTACTATCGTGGGGTGTTCTTCATCTGGAATAATTA
>DASCSU010000065.1:0-9001 GCA_034399495.1 Candidatus Thalassarchaeaceae archaeon | reverse complement strand
ATGATTAAACCACTTTCTGGAGAAAGGATATCAGCACTCATGCCCGGCTTTTGAGGATCCACTATTCTACCAATAATGTCACCTTTCTCAATATATGAGCCCGCTTGAACAAACATATCAACAAGCCCCCCTTCTTCAGCACGAACCCATGTTGAACCAGAGGCAAGAAGCCTGAAACGTGGACGGCTAGGATAGCCTGGAATCATTTTGAAAGAACGTAGTACATTGAGCACCCCATGAACAGCGACCTTCACTGCTTCGTGATCGGTTTGAGTAGCCCCTCCTCCTTCGTAAGTCAATGACCCAATCCCTTCTTCAGTTGAATTTCGACGAAGTGTCCCTCGTGGACCCTTTGAATCTAATATTACTTCCACTCCAAAAGCACGGGCTAATTTGTTGCTTTCTGAGTGCGCTAGATTTGCTCTAACTTGAGGTAAGTTTGTTCGCCCTACTGCTGCACAATGAAGATCGATTAGATAATCTGTATTTATGATAAGATTCTCCCAGATCTTATCCGCGACTCTACTAGTTGTATTTCCATCAACTGAACCTGGGAATTGCCTATTCAAATCTCTTCCATCAGGGAAATATCTGCTAAGCCTACGGTATCCTGGAGGATTTAGAACTGGGATAATTCGTAATGTTCCCGCCATAACACTGGGATCAAGTGGCCTACCTGGGCCCGTCATCGATTCTTGACATAACATACTGCAAGCTAGTGGACCCACCAACTCATCACCATGAATTGCCCCTGTTACAGTAACTACTGGGCCCGGTCTTGCTCCGTGTAATACAGTAATAGGGGTAGCCCAATTATCTCCAAGAGTGACATCGAGTAAAGGCATTGAAATCCTGCGAATGGAGTTTGGCTTTACTCGCTTGTTAGCAACCCGGTGTTGCTTTGGGCCACCCGCACGATCCCATTCACTTCGCTTTCTGCCCTTAGCCTTTGAAAGTGATTTCTGTATTTTATCTCGTCTTTCTCGAGGAATTTGATTACTAACTTTTAGAGTCTTTTTTTTACCATCCGACGATTTTGACTTCGATTTCGCCTTAGACTTCGATTTGGTCTTTGCTTTAGACTTAGTAGTCGATTTTGCCTTTGGCTTTGCTTTGGTCTTTGCTTTAGACTTAGTAGTCGATTTCGCCTTTGGCTTTGTTTTGGTCTTTGCTTTAGACTTAGTAGTCGATTTTGCCTTTGGCTTTGCTTTGGTCTTTGCTTTAGACTTAGTAGTCGATTTCGCCTTTGGCTTAGCTTTAGCCTCAGATTTGACTTTTGAATGGGTTTTGCTAGCGCTTATAGGTTCATCAATATCTGACTCATCTTCGCTCGACATCAATAGCATTCCTCCGAGTCAAGCGAACTCCGCTATGTTGATGGCATTGGTAACCAATGAAAAAGCCGCCGCTAATAATTTCATTAAAACCAAGGTTTTCTCATTACTTTATGGCGTAATGCAGATGGACGAGAAGTGACCCCGTAGACACATGGCGAGCGATGAAAAAGGCGTCCAGAGAGAATTTGCCCCCACCTCAATCTGTTTTGGTTGTGGGCCTGCAAATGAAAAGGGACTACGCATTAACTCAACAAGGACTGATGATGGACTGGAACTATGGTTTACTCCATCAAGTGAACATCAAGCATTTCCCGGTATGATAAATGGCGGTATTATTGGAACATTGTTAGATTGCCATGGCAACTGGGCTGCTGCAGTAGCACTAATGGATGCAAATAATGATGCTGAACCACCCTGTACAGTGACTGCATCATATTCTATTCAACTCCGACGGCCCACTCCTGCTAATGTGCCACTTCACGTAACTGCGCGAGTGGTCGACTTGCAAGATGATCGAGCAGATGTGGAAATGGAATTACACGCAGAAGGTAAACTATGTGCTAAAGGAAAAGGATTGTTTGTCGCCGTTACTGAAGGGCACCCTGCATACCATCGTTGGGGATAATTGTGAATTGTGATGACCTCCTTAGACACTATCCGTTTTCGCGTGATGGGAATCATGTCTCAAATGGAGATTTTCTCTGATACTAATTTGCAACCCCTTGGTAAAATCAAGATTGGGAAAATAAGGAAAAATGCAACTCGATTACATGGTGTTTGCCGGTACAATCGAGGTGTCGATAAAAAGAGAGGAGACCTTACCCCTGCTGATGTAAAAGAAGTTTGTTTGCATCCTGAATCGCTCAATGATGAATGGGTTCGATATGCTGAATTTCTGCTTTTTCATGAGTTTCTTCATGCGCTTGGTTATTCAGGACACAACCGAGAATTCAGACAACTTGAGGCACAGTGGCCAGATAAAGATGCAAAGGGAATGGGGCTTGAATTTACAAAATACCTTAGAGGATTAAACGCAAAGTTTGCTTGGAAATGTCCAAATTGTGATTGGCAAACTAAACGCTCGGTAAAGTCCGCTGGCCGCTATATCTGCAGAACATGTCGAGTGAAATTAATTGACTGTGCTCTGAAAAGCTGATAGCACCCTTGCACCAAATGAGAGAGCATTTCATTACTATGAAGCCACACCCTCCTTACCGATGGCTGATTCTTCATTGGCAAGGCCCGTTCTAGCCTCGCCAACTAAAATTGCATTTATCTCTGCTATTTTATTCAGTTTATTACTCTCTTCAATTGACCTAAATTCTGAAGCAGAATTATCTCAGACTACAAATACCCTAAATCTCACATGCCTCTCAGAAACTAGTTGCCTACTTGATAATGCAGAAAGTGGAGTAGATCTGATTTCAAGTCAAGAGAGTTCTGCAAGTCCACTCTCACCAAAGGTTGTGACAATTGAGTTCATTATGAATCCAGCACAAAGCCACCTCGCACTATTGCCCACTATGATTGATGAACTTGTTATTGATTTGAGGATTCAAGAAGATAATGCTGGTATCAATTCCCCAGATATTGTCGTAGATTTCTGGGCAGGGCGTAGTAGTAACAGTTGGACATTGGAAGGGGGAAGCCCAGCCTCGCCAAAACTTGGTGATTATCGCCTTGAGGATGCTGAACTAGACCTGTCTTTGGGAAGACTTGTTCGCCCAGGGGACGGGGTTGGCCTTTCAATATCATTTGAAATCAGTCAACCTGTCACTTGGGAATTGCATTTACGTGGTAATTCAAGATTAATCATTCCTATAGAATGGAGCGCAAATATAGCTGCCGAGAATGTTGATGAGCCAAGTAGCGCAGGAAATCCTGTCCAAATTGCTGATGTCGAAACCCTCAGCAAAGGAGCCCTGCTCGATGCTGATCAAGACTGCTTCAAATTTACACTTCCTGACCACCTTAGGTCGATGACTATCATAGTATATTGGTCCTCTGTACCATTAGAAATAGAGCAACCCCACACACCTCCAGAACTAATCAGAGAAGGGGGGAAAACTCCGAAAAATCCTGCTGTCAAAACAACCTATGAAGCAGGGGAGCAAATTACCGAGATACATTATGAAGACCCTTTAGATGGCGATTACCTAGCCTGTTGGTCGGGTAGAAACAATCATTTCCAATCATACTCTTGGTTTGCAAGATTGTCATATGAGGGATTAGGGAGTGCATCTCCTTCAGAATTCTCTGGGGATGCAAACTGGCTTGCTGGTGAATCATATGTTGGAGATTACGAGGATGTCAGCCCCACTATCGGGTCCAACGCCTTGACTTTGGTAGTAGGAATACTTGGGACTGCTGTCGCTTTCGCTGGATTTGCCCTACCTACCAATAACCCCTGGTTGAAGAAGTACCTATTGCCTGCAGCTTTGCTTCTTCTTATTGTAGGTGGAATTGCTTCACCTGTTTGGGGCCTTACTGATGAAGCACCTCTAAATGATGAAATGACGCTAGATGAATTATTGGCAGTTCGAATGGAAGCGATTGAAGATAGCGTTCACTCCGATGCAAATATTAGTGTTGCAAGCAACTTCTTCGGAATAGAATCAGGAGATACACTTTCTCTAAGATTACATGTCACCGAATCACACCCTACAGGAGATGGACGTTGGCAAGTTCATACAGAAGAGATGACAAATATCAGGATTGACAGTTATGTGTTTGGATGGTTAGCAGACCATCCAATGGGTGATGATGAAGAAATACGTTTCATTTTACAAACCGGTAGATCTCTTACTCTAGATTTGCTAATGCTAGAAGCTCTCTTGGTAGTTGATGAGAAACCTGAGGGTGAATTACTCCATGTGAAATGGGATATGACTTCTAATGAGCCAGCAGGCTCAGCCACAGAGCCAATATGGTCAAGTAGGCCAGATTCAATTTCTGCTAGTAATTGGAAGAAACTACAAACCGATCTTTACCCTCAACTTTTGACGATTTCCTACTGTGATTGTGGAATTGATGGGATGGAAGTTAGTTGGCGTTCAAGTGACAACTTTGACCAAAACAGTATACCATCAATCGATGGGATTTCAATCGCTGGTGGATTCTTATCCAATGAATATCTTTGGCTAGCAGGAGGTTTCGCATTGATTCTGATTGCAGGTGGGATAGAATATTTCGGAAGCAAAAAAACTGGAATCCCTAGTGGTGATTTCTTCTAGAAATTATTATTCTAGATTGAATCAATCTTGAACTTTACCAAGGATTTCGTCAAGCATCACTTTCTCATCATCATCGATGATGCCATCCTCAAGAGCATCGCGGATACTTTCTCGCTCCTTGCTGCTGAGGCCAGCAGATTCCATTGCACCCTCAATCAAAGCCAACTCTGCCTCAGTAACCTTTCCATCATTGACTGCAGCATTGATTGCTGCTCTTGTTGCAATTCGTGCGGATTGGCGTGGCGGAATCTCCAATGCATTGGAAAGTTTGGTTAATTCATCAAGCTCTTCATCTGTTAGGATACCATCCTCGTAGGCCCTCTCATAAGCTTCCAATAGAAATTTACCATATTGGTCAGGGTGAAGAAGAACATCCCTAATAAGGCCATAATCGATAATTCTCTTGCTTCCTAAGCCCGGTTCTAGTGGAGCACGCATCTCTTTCACTGCCATATCCTTGAGACCATGACCCATCCATGCAAGCCCTAGTGCAATCACTCCAGAAGCAAGCCACTGCATTGTAACTGGTGCAAAAAGAACACCGGGGTGCATCAGTTGATTTAGACCTATGACAATTAAAAGTGAGCCCCAAAATAACTCCAACCAATCATTGACATCTTTTTCTTCAACGCGGCCATCCGGAGTTGGGTCGACCTCTGCCATCACAGCGACACGGCATCCTACAGCCCTTCAAAGTATCCACTTCATCAATACTAAACTAGCCACCCTGAAGAAAAATTGCATTTTGGACCGCTATCCTCTTTAGCCTTGATATTTTGATTAGTCACATGGCAACCGGAGACTCTTCACCTTCGCATTTTGAGTTGCCTAAGAAAATGGTTGAATTTCTGTCAGAGAAATGGGAAATCACCTCTTTCCACCCCCCGCAAGTGGAATCTTTACCAATCGTATTATCGGGAAAAAATCTGCTATTAGCGGCCCCAACTGCTAGTGGGAAAACCTTGGTTGCCCAACTTGCTATCATCAAGAAATTGATTGAAACTGAACCAGGGAGTAGGGCAGTGTACATTGTCCCTCTAAAGGCATTAGCGAGTGAGAAAGTAAGTGAGATGGAAGAACTAGCAGAGCCTTTTGGATTGAAAGTAGGAATTGGAATTGGTGATCGTAATAATGAGAATAGCGGATTAGATGATTCCGATATCGTAGTTTGTACCTCTGAAAAATTTGATTCATTGTTGAGGAATAGGCCAAAATTCCTAGAAAGAGTTAGCATTGTAATTGCAGATGAAGTACACCTAGTCAACGATGCTAGTCGTGGCCCTACTCTAGAAGTAAATCTAGCACGCATCATGCTTGAAATCCCGCACGCACAAATTGTTGCTCTATCAGCTACCGTTGGCAACGCCCAAGTTGTAGCCGACTGGCTACAAGCAGAGTTAGTGGTTTCTGAATGGCGCCCAGTACCTCTTCGATATGCTACGTTGGCTGATTTACAAGTTGAAGTCAGAAAGGAAATTTCAGGTGACGATGAAATGCCATTACCCCCGCCAAAATCCCTTGATGGCCCCAAATCAAACCAAGTTTGGGCTACGCTTTCAGATACTATTGCAGAAGGAGGGCAACTGCTCTGCTTTGTAGGGACAAGAAAATCCGCTCAATCAGTTGCAAGAGAACTCGCTAATAGAATGAAGAAAAAAGCTGAGAAAGAGAAAGATGAAAAAAATCTGAAAGCATGGAAAAAACTCTCTGAAAAAGTTGCTGGAGGCAGTGAAAGTTCGCAAACAGGCGACATGCTTGCTGAATCACTTGATGGAGGTGTTGCCTTCCATCATGCTGGTCTAACTTCTAGACAACGAAAAATGATTGAGGAGGCTTTCAAACGCGGTGATCTTGTTTGCATCAGTGCCACACCCACCCTTGCTGCTGGAGTTAATTTACCTGCTAGAAGAGTATTAATTCGCGATTTACGGCGATGGGATGGAGAGGGCAGTAACCTTCTTTCAACCATGGAAGTACAACAAATGATGGGTCGAGCTGGTAGGCCAAAATACGATAATTATGGTGAAGCATGGATTCGTTGTAAAAGTCAGTTAGATGCCGAACAGATGTCATACCGATATTTCGAATCTGAACCTGAAGATATTATCTCCAAATTACATATTGAATCCCCCATGAGAATGCATGTATTGGCAGCAATTGCTACTGGAGGGCAAACCAACCGTTGGTCATTGGGTAAATTGTTCTCACATACATTCCTTGCAATGGATGTGCCACGCGAACCCATGGCAGACAAGATTGACGGAATTGTTGACTGGCTCTGCGACCATGGAATGGTGGAAAGAAGAGGTGTGGACGAGACTCTAGCAGCAGATATTGATGAGTCGCTAAGAAAAGAGATTACTGAAACAAAAGATGAGAGTATTGATTCAGAAAATTGGGATGATAATTTACCTCCTTGGGCTATTGCAGCATCCTCCACCACGGGCGTAAGACTGAGTGAAAATACACCAAAACAGGTGAAACCAAAAAGGAAAGGGCCTGCAATTATTGGATTCCAATCAGCAGGTGATATTTACCGTGAGAGCAGGTTAGAGCCAAACCAACCTGAACAGGATGCTATGACCTACCAAGCAACTCCTTTTGGTGAGCGAATAAGTAGGCTGTACCTCGACCCATTATCGGGGCATATCTTACAGGCAGGTTTGAGAAAGGCAACTGAAATCATTGCTGGTCTCGATGATGAAAACACTCTTTCCCCTTACAGCCTCCTTCACCTAATTGCAACAGTCCCTGATTTCATGGTGCTGTGGCCAAAGAAGTCAGATGAGCAATTGCTGATTGCCAAACGGCTCGCCAATGAAAGTCATGAATTGGTGACGCGCGACTTATTGATGGCATCAAACCTTGATTTGGACCCGCTAGTACATACAAAATCAGCAATTACCATGGAAGATTGGATTGAGGAATTGAGCCATCGTGGAATCGAACAAAAACTGGGAGTTGCTCCAGGTGATTTGAGGATTCGAATTGATCTAGCCGATTGGTTGATTTATGCCTGTAAAGAAATTTCTAGGTATGATAAAGGCGATGATGCATTGCTACAACAACCTCGCAAACAATTGATTGAACTATTAGATGAATTACGATTACGAATCATAAATGGGTGTAAGCCTGATTTGCTTGAGCTTGTTTCAATCAGAGGCGTGGGAAGGGTTCGTGCGCGACACATGGCTAAGTATGGAGTTCGAACCGTTGATGACGTTCTAGAACTTACAGAGAAAGACCAAAAAAGACTTGCTGAAGAATGGGGCTGGAGCAGACAATTGGTAGATGGAATAATGGAAAAAGCCGGCAAAGTAAGACGTACTCGCCGCCGCAGTTGATATGTTAGAGATATGGCAGCGGCCAATTAATGGACGAAGCCATCCCCCCTTGGTTTCCCGCGTGGTGCATACAATTTTCTGAGCCAATTTCTGACTCTAGAATAACTGCAGCGATGCTTCTACAGAATCGGAAGCACGAGCGTTGGCTACTACTAGGATATCCCGCTGCCGTTTCCGAACGTCATCTGTGGGCAACATGGTTAGCACTCAGAGAAAGAGTAATTTCAGAAAAAATGATCAGTAATTCATTAGATGGAGAATTTCTAAGATTAATTGCTGGAACTCATCAGATGAATGTTGCCTTCAACAGAGCTGGAGTTAAACCTGGAGACGACAAAGCATGGTTAATTCGACTTCCAGAATGGGATGAAGAATTATCGGCAGAAATTGAACTTCCATATTACAATGGAGATTATGATGAAAGTGCATATGAATTGATGAGTTGGCTAGAGGCTGAACTCCTACCTGAGCGCCCTATGCCAACACTAGATGCATTAGAAAGACTAGAAATCAATTATGATTCTAAAAATCAAGAACTGCAAATTGAACAGTTGCTATTAACGTCTACCGCCATAGTTGACATAGATTAATGCAGTCAGTGATTAAAAGGCCCACGTAAAGCCATTATGGGATATATTTCATTAAAAAACATTGATTCTTTAATGTGAAACCACTAAAAACCTACAAAATCACCAATGCCAATATGTTCAGTGAAGTCGAATGGAACAAGCCCCAACAATGGCACTTAGATTTGAGCTCCAAAAGTTTGACACTATTGGAGAGAGTAATTACTGTTGTATTTTTTTCAGCACTTACTGCTATATCCGCTCAAATTGCATTTTCTGTCTGGTGGACTCCGGTGCCCTACACATTCCAAACATTTGCGGTATTAGCAACAGGAGTTTACCTTAGAAGAAATGATGCCTTTGCTTCAGGTTGTCTATATCTGTTGATTGGTGGATTGGGTGCTCCAGTATTTGCTGCAGGCGGGGATGAAATATTTTCAAGTGGGAAATTAATTGCATCTGGTGGATATTTAATTGCTTTTCCAATTGCATCTGCATTAGTTGCAGAGGGATTAGATCGT
>DASCSU010000064.1:0-9015 GCA_034399495.1 Candidatus Thalassarchaeaceae archaeon | reverse complement strand
ATGGCCATCCCTTAATTTCCCAGAGCGGCCGCCCAATATTTTTGAAGCACCTACAATAATTAATTTAGAAGTAGATGATGAAAAACTCATCAATATTAGTGAAACTAGTTTACTCGCACTTAATCTAAATGAAATGAAAGCAATTCAATCCCACTATCGAGATCCCAATGTACGAACCGCAAGGGAGCAAGAGGGACTTTCCCCATCAGCACCTACAGATGTAGAATTGGAATGTTTAGCACAAACATGGTCTGAACACTGTAAACACAAGATATTCTCAGCTAAAATTCACCATATTGATAATGAAACCGGCGAAGATTCAGAAATTAATTCATTATTTAAGACACATATTATGCAACCAACTTTTGACATAGCTGAAAAAGTGGATTGGTTACTAAGTTTATTCCATGACAATTCCGGAGTAATTGAATGGAATTCTGAATGGAGTCTTTGTATTAAGGCGGAGACACATAATTCACCTAGTGCTTTAGATCCATTTGGTGGGGCGATGACTGGTATTGTTGGCGTTAATCGTGACATATTGGGGACGGGCCTTGGTGCTAGACCAATTGCTAATACAGATGTATTTTGTTTCGGCCCCCCCGATTATGCTGGCGATATCCCACAAGGTTTGTTCCACCCTTCTAGAGTATTCCGTGGCGTCCATGCTGGTGTTAGGTCTGGGGGTAATGAGTCAGGCATCCCTACAGTCAATGGCGCCATTGTTTTCGACGAAAGATATCTTGGTAAACCCCTTGTTTATTGTGGGACAGTAGGAATTATGCCACGCCATCTTCCAGATGGTAGAGAAAGTCACATCAAAACACCAAGTCCAGGTGATATCATTTACATGGTTGGTGGAAGAGTTGGAAGTGATGGTATCCACGGGGCTACATTTTCCAGTCTTGAATTAACTGAAGATTCTCCATCATCCGCAGTTCAAATTGGTGACCCTATTACTCAAAAGAAAATGGTTGATATGTTATTACAAGCGCGTGATGATGGATTAATACAAGTCATAACCGATAATGGCGCTGGTGGTCTTTCAAGCAGTATTGGTGAAATGGCTGAATTGACAGGCGGTGCTTTAGTCGACCTTTCCGTAGTTCCATTGAAACAAGCAGGCCTTTCATCGTGGGAAATATTAGTGTCTGAATCTCAGGAAAGAATGACTGTTGGAGTAGATCCAAAAGATTGTGAAGAGTTTGAGAAATTGGCGAACCTCCACGAGGTTGAGGCTACGGCAGTAGGGACATTTACTGATTCTGGTGGTTTTCATATCAAACACGGTGAGCGCACAGTGGCCCTTTTACCAATTGAATTTCTTCACGATGGCGTACCTCAATTAAATTTGGAGAGTGAATGGACGCCACCCCAACATGAAGAGCCAACATATCCAGAAGTTAATCCTCAAGAGATGGGGGAAATACTTTCACGATTACTTGCTAGACCAAATATTGCTAGTAAAGAATGGTGGGTAAGATCTTATGATCATGAAGTAATTGGTCAATCAGTAATTAAACCATTTTGTGGAGTAAATCATGATGCACCAGGAGATGCAGCAGTAATCGCCCCCATACATGGGGAAACCCAAGGGGCTGTGATTTCTTGTGGTATTATCCCACGTTATTCAGATATAGACACATATGCTATGGTGGCGGGTTGTATCGATGAAGCCGTTCGAAATGCAGTTTGTGTGGGCGTCGACCTCGACAAGATTGCAGGATTGGATAATTTCTGTTGGCCCGATTCCATTGAATCAAAGAAAACTCCCGATGGCCGTTACAAATTAGCCCAATTAGTTCGTGCCAATAGGGCATTAGATGAAATTTGCAGAATTTATCAATTACCTTGTATTAGTGGTAAAGATTCAATGAAAAATGACGCAATTTTAGATGGTAAGAAAATCAGTGTCCCACCCACACTTCTCTTTACATTGATGGGTAATCACGAGGATGTCACCAAAGCAGTCTCAAGTGATTTCAAAGAAAGTGGCGATTTAATTTACTTGCTAGGTGAAACCCATCAAGAGTTAGGTGCTAGTGAATTAGTCTCTATGATGCAAGATGAATCCGGTGGTGGGATTGGTGGTAAAGTACCACAAATAGACGCTCAGCGTAACTTGGCAATGTATCGCTCACTTACTTCAGCAATGCGTGATAAATTAGTGGCCAGCGCCCATGATTGTAGTGATGGTGGGTTAGCATCAGCATTTGCAGAAGCTTGTTTTGGTGCTGATGTGGGTGCGTTCATAGATATTAGCGGAATATCATCTAGTGATGAACTTGACCAATGGGGAGCATTATTTGGTGAAAGTTTAGGACGAATCTTAGTGAGTGTTAAACCAGATAACTCAGAAAACTTCGAAGAGTCTATGGCAGGGCATAAATTCACCCAATTAGGTGTAGTTGGAACTACTGATGAAATCCAGATATCAAATGGAAATGATGTGTTACTTGAAGCAAGTATGAGCGCTCTTAAAGACTCGTGGCAATCAACTTTGAATGGGGGTAGTCAGTGATGGTTGAAATCCCCCAAGTAGCAGTCCTTACCGGTTTTGGAATCAATTGTGATATTGAAACGATGGCAGTGTTTGAGATGGCAGGCGCTAAGGCACACCGCGTTCATGTCAATTCTCTTGTCAATGGAGATGATAATTTAGATAATTACCACATAATGGCTGTACCTGGTGGTTTCTCTTTCGGAGATCATCTTGGTAGTGGTAGATTACTTGGTAACAGGCTACGATTTGGAATCCGTGATCAAGTTAGACAATTTGTCAAAGATGGAAAACCAGTTATTGGCATTTGTAATGGGTTCCAAGTATTAGTAAAAATGGGCCTTTTACCCGGTGATGAAAAAGTTTCACTCGAACAAACAGCGTCATTAACACTTAATGATAGTGGACATTATGAAGATAGATGGGTAACATTAGAATTTGATACAAATAGTCCCTGCATTTGGACAAAGGGTTTGACTCGTATGCGTACACCAGTAAGGCACGGCGAGGGTAAATTCGTAGTGCCAAACCCATCACTACTTGATAAATTTGCATCTAATCAACAATTAGTTGTACGTTATGTCGACCCAAATGATACTTATCCGAGCTCAGCAGACTCTCCACTCAAATACCCAATATGTCCTAATGCTAGCATGAGAAATATTGCCGGAGTTTGTGACCCCACTGGTTTAGTGTTTGGGTTGATGCCCCACCCCGAAGCAAATCATTCGAAATGGTTGGGAGCTACATGGACTCGCGAAGATATGGGGGATGATTGGAAAGGCGAAGGAATGGCCGTCTTTGAGAACGGTGTAAGATATGCTAAAGAAAATCTTTAGTCGAATAAAGTATAATGAACAGACATTTCATTCTTCTTCATCCAACTCTGAAGGACACGTTGAGATACCTATTAGCGAATAAGTTGGACAATTCCCTGATGTTGCAGTTGCAATTAGCCAAATAGCGGTACCAATGGCGAAATAATGGAAAAACGTCTCAATACCACCTAAATTACCTGTTAACTCAACAATAGCAAGCCCACCACCGCCAATAGCTCGAATCATCCGATCGGATGAACCAACATTTCTTGAAAGCATTTTAATCACCTAACAAATCATCAACATCGTCAACAATGTCCTTCCATTTTTTTCTTTCAGCACGTTTTTCTCTAACTTCAAGATCTATTATAATGTCCTGAAGTTCATCAGGAGCATCTTGAGATGAAGCACTTGCTTGAACCCTAGCAACTAACTCATGGTCCTCACCAGGGCGCTCTGAACGATCTATTTTCACAATTTCTTTACTAGGAACCGTCCTTATTCCAGACACATCTTCTAAGTTATCTGGTAATTCTGCTGAAAGGCGCCGCAATTCATCTTCTGTAGGTCCAGCATCTTTCCATTTACTTTGGTTTGCTATATCTCTAAGAGGATTAACTTTTTTCTTCTCTCTAGCGGCGGCAAAAGCATCTTCAATATCTGATTGTGTAATGGTTTTTGATTTACTTTTTTGTCCATGTAATAATTGCGCATATACAGTCATCCATTCCCCATGGGCTTCATCATGCTCATATGAATTAGGCCTTGCTAACATTTGCAACAATTCTTTTGACCACTGCCTAGCTAATGATTCAGGCGGAAGCTGGGAAACCCGCTCCCTCATATTTTTGTGCCCATCAATGCATCCTCTACAGCGCGCGGAACCAGGTGTATCAGGTGCATCACAAAGCATGCAACAAGTGGCTACCCCCATTTCGAGCATAGCCTTCCTAATACCGGCCATTAACTTCACCAATCACTACCCCTCTTTCAATCCTCCCGGCTTGCGAACCCTCAAAGTAACCGAACATATCGCAATACCATGGTGCGAGACTCAGGTAGCGGCGGTCTTGAAGACGACCCATTTGATAGGTTGGATAGAAAAACACGTGCATCAACAGATAATTCTCAAAGAATAAGAGTAGTAATACAACCAGGACAAAATAATCCTTTTGAGCCCTTTTTGAGGGGTTTTTTCCAAGTGCCTCAACCAAATGTCATTAAACATGAAGGTAGTTTCTTTCATTTTTCACAGAAGGAATTGAAGGATCTTGCTATATCATTGACTGCCTTTTCATTAGGTCTTTCATTTGTATTTAATGGGGGTTTACTTGGTGGGATGTTACAACTTGGTCCGGCGCTGCTTTTCACAATTCCATTTTATTTTATTTTAGCATCAATTGCCTTTGGTCCAGCATTTATTATCCATGAATTAGCACACAAATTCGTTGCGCGGCATTATGGTTGTTGGGCAGAATTTAGGGCAGATTACAACGGACTGAAAAATGGAGTTCTGATTGCATTTTTCATCGGTTTTTTGTTTATGGCGCCAGGGGCAGTCATGGTTGCTGGCCGAGTAAGTCGTAAAGAAAATGGTATTATTTCAATCGCCGGCCCAATATCTAATATCGTGTTATTTTTCATTGGGATGATTGGTGGTGGCTTGTTATTAAGCGTATTATTTCATTCAATTTTGGCAGAAATAGTTGAACTATGGATGTGGGGTAATGCAATATTAGGCGCATTTAACATGTTGCCTTTCGGCCCACTTGATGGTGCTAAAGTAAAGAATTGGTCTGAACCAATATTTTGGTTATTCTTAGTAATTACATTAGGATTAGTATTTACTTTATTCAATGGTTTAGCAATTGAAACAATGGAATCAATCGCTGGCATTTGATATTTCATTCAATTGCGTTTGGAATAGGCTGCTCATCTAAGTGGAAAAATGAATAAACAGCCCACCAAGTAATCAAATCTAGACTATTGCAAAGGTTAGTTACTCCTGTATTTTCTTCACCGTAATCCTTGCCCATAGTATCCATCCACTCCTCCATTTCTTCTAATGTATCACATGTTTGATGGTAGCACCAATACCCATCAACAAGGCCACCAAATCCAAGAGTCACTGTTCCAAGATTATCTTGGAAACTAGCATGATCAGAACGAGCAGTTGTATCTTCATACACTATAATTTCAGGCCTGTCAGAATCTATCCATGAATCATATTTCCACGTATTCTCATCAAACCCTTCTCCATTTAATGTCCCAATTTGTTCTTCAAGACCTAAAGCATCTGAACCAATCCATTCAGATAAATACACAATTCCAGGTTGGCTCAAATTCTCAAATGAATCAGTCGGTCCAATATATACTCTCATTGGCCACACCTCCTCATCTTTTGGATATCCATCTTCATCAGGTGAAGTTGCAGGGTCGCCATGAGGTGCTCCACCTCCACCTGGCCAATTTACTCCAGCCATGTCTAAATTGATGTAATTGGTAACAGTAACTTCAGGATTATCTTCAGCGACATAGTATTCAGTCCAATAATCACTACCTCTTTTTCCCCCTTCTTCTCCAGACCAAAGACAAAACACCATTGTTCTCCTAGAATCATAATCAGACATCATCTTAGCAGTTTCCAATACCATACTCGTGCCAGCTGTATTGTCATAAGCACCAACCCGTGTCCCGTATGTCCTACTTCCAGTAACGTGTGGGTCTAAGAATGGCATTGCCCCGTTTGCTGGCGGGGCTATATCAAAATGCGCCCCAAACACCAACCACTCATCAGGTACGACTGAGCCCCACCTATACCCACACACATTGATTGCTTCCGGGTTTTGTTTGCTAAAAATGTCAGTGAACTCAAATCGATGTTTGATCACTTCTAATCCAAATGATTCCAATTCTGCAACAAGATAATTCGCAGCATCTTCGTATGCAGCATTACCTTGTCCCGCCCAACGGTCCCAATACCCCATCCTACCGTCAATATCCGTAATATCTGGCGTTGGGACTGTGATTTCATGCAAACGATCGTAAACAGTCCTACCATTCATAATCCCAGTTGCAAAATCACCACCTTCATCAGGACCAAAGCCTGGAGAAGAGGGACGAATTACAGGAATTATTTGGTATGCAACTCCCCCTCCTTCTGCAATAGAGGTATTTACTCTGTTTAGACTACTATTGTCTAGGGATTCACGCATTACGGCATTATTTGATGAAGATAGCGCACCACCTCTACTAACCCAAGTAGTCCATGATTCATTTGAATCACGAGTTGGCCAATTTACTCTATTTTTCTCCCCAATAAGAAAAGCAGCTTCTTGCGCTCGTGGTGGAGCAAGAATTGATATTTCGATAGAACTACCTTTACTGATATCAATTATTGTAGAATTTTGTACAAATCCAGTTTCTTGATTTTGAATTAAGTATGGTATGTAAAGGGCTAAATTAACTTCAGCAGTGAATTTGACATTTTGAAAAACACCCCCAACCAATGTTTCTACACCAATTTCTAAGTCATTAGATTCGGGGACCCCATTGTCTTCTGAACCAAAACAACCAGAGAACATTGAGGTTGCAAAAAGCAGCGTAAGTAGCAAAGCCCGGGCCCGCATTAACACTCCGAAACAGAATTACCTGTTGAACCCAACGCTAAGCAATTTCAATCGTAAAATATCCTTAAACAAGTAAGAGAACCATCTGCGGCCCTAATATGTTCCATATCTACAGTAGTAACTGAAAATCCTTTTTCTTCTATAATTTTTCTAGTTATGGGGTATCCATCTGAAATTATGATTGACCCATCTTCAAATCCAATAGTATTTGCAGCATATGATTCATTATTAGGAATCCAAATTATTTCCGCATCTAACCCATCAAATTGTTCAGGGCGCAAATGTCCTTCAGCAGTTATCAGAATTTTTGGGGCTGGTGATGAACATACTGTGGAAAGATGGAGCGTAGATTCTGGGATTTTAATTACAAATGTATCATATCCGTTTTCATCACATACTGATTTAAAAAATTCAACTCCAGCATCATTTGACCTAGATGATTTTCCAATCAAAAAAGCACCATCAAAAAAGATAACATCTCCACCATCAAGAGTAGCACCTTTTGGCATGTTGATAATATCCAATTCTTTTGATAATACATCTCTCAAACTTTCAACTTCCCCTGATCTTGATGGGTGCCCTAAGTTACACATCACAGCAATCCCATTTACAACAACAGCAGCATCTTCTACAAAGCATGAATCAGGGAACTCTGCGAGTGCTGGAAGTACAGTCACTTCTAAACCATGTTTTTTCAATGCAGTAATATATTTTACATGTGCGTCTTTTGATAGTTCTAAATCCGTTGGTCCACTACCAAAATAATTAGCAAGTGCATTAATGAATTGAGGTGATATTTCCCGAACCAGTGCCTTGCGCCGGCGCCGTTTCCCCCAATCATCCATCGTTATGCCGGTTGATAGTCAGGTCATAACTGTTCGGAACCCGGCAACTTATGTTCCTGAACCGGAAAATTATAAACAACCTTCTAATAAATATGTAAAAATCAATGGCAATACAATTGTGGCATCTGATTCAATCACAAATCTAGGTGTTTCAACTCCTAATTTATCCCAAGATATTTTCTCATTAGGCGGCGCACCAGAGTAACCCCCATAAGATGGTCGCGACTCACTAATTTGAGCAAACCAGCCCCACAATGCCACATCTTCTCCCAAATCTTGGCGTAACATAGGCACGACACAGATGGGGAAATCACCAGCTATCCCACCACCTACTTGGAGCAAACCAACTGGATTTTGTTGTGAACTATACCAAAGAGCAAGTTCTTGCATTCGTTGTAAATCAGTTGTGATAATCCCATCACTAGTCAAGGTACCATCCATAACCCGCGCTGATAGGATATTACCTAGTGTACTATCTGCCCACCCTGGGGTGAATATTGGGACATCCATTTCATCAGCAGCAATTAACCAACAATTATTAGGATCCACTTGAAAATCTATTTCTGCGGATTTTATCACATCCATTAGGTATTCATGTGGTGGCTTACATTCACCTTTTTTTTCCGCATCCAACCATTTTTTCAATAGGATTTTTTCAATATACCTTACCGCTTTATCTTCAGGAATACATGTATCAGTCACACGATTCATTCCTCTTTTTCTAAGATTCCAATCATCTTTTGCAGTGGTATTTCTCCAATCAACATTTTCATAATGATTTCTAGCAACAAGATTGAACACCTCTTCCTCTAAATTAGCACCCGTACATGAAATCCCATGAACTAAACCAGCCCTAATCGCAGGAGCTAGTGTGCGACCAATTTCAGCAGTAGACATTGCTCCAGCAAGAGTAACCATCAACTTCCCCCCGTTTTTAATAAATTCTTCTAAAGATTGGACACAGGAAGTAATTACTCCAGCATTAAAATGCCGATAATGTTCTTCAATAAAGTCCCGTACACCCATACTACAAGCCCCATTTTAGAGTGTTTCATGAATAAAACGATCAACACAGTCTCTTTTCATTAGTTTCAAATCAGGACAAATCCCAATTAATTTTTCATGGATTAAATTAGCAAGTTGATTTGGGTCATGACTTCCACAAGTAAACGCATCTAATGCCAACCAACCTTTTTCAGAATAACAATGCGCAGTCACATGAC
>DASCSU010000063.1:0-9297 GCA_034399495.1 Candidatus Thalassarchaeaceae archaeon | reverse complement strand
GATCCAAAAGATGCTAATTCACATGCTGTTGAATCATGGGAATTGATGATACCGGGAACTAGAATTGGCCTTAGTTGGTGGGATCTTGTCGGGATATTAGCAGGTCTACCCTTAGCCTCATGGCTAGGTTTTGGCCTTGTAACTCGCAATAAGAGAGTTGCCGAATTTGAGAAAGAACTTAGCCAAGCCACTACCAAGGAAGGAATTGAAGAAGTTGCAATTAGGGCGGAGCACGCGCTAATGTTGAGACTTATTGGCCCACACCAAGCAATTCGCCTAGAGCGTTTGCGAGCTGAATTAGATGATGCCCTCGGTGTCGAAGGGTTCCCGATTACTACAGAACAAACTGAACTTGTCCTTGATGACATGGAACAAATACACGAAGATGCATATGTTCCTGAAATTCCCGACACTTCAATCAATTACCAAATCACTGGGAGTGATGGATATGAATGGAGAAATGAAAATGGCAAGTTCCACTATCGCATGAAGGACGGGGACGGAGTCTGGATCCCTTGGGGCGAATAACACTTAGTCAGTTATTTGCTCAAAGTCGAGGATTACTTGACCATAAGAATCCCACTTGACAATTGGCCTGTATCCTTCGTAATTTGTCCCTTGCAAAGCACTACTGATTCTATCTATTACATCCATAGGCAATTCCACATCAAAGCCATCACCACTATCAAAGCGCGTTGGCTTCGGTGGTGCTGGTGCAAGAATAGGGGTTGGCTCAATTTTTGCATCCACTGCTTCTTCCTCTTCAATTAGATCTGCTTCAGTAACTGGGGGTGGTATTGTTAAGGGGGCTTCTGCAATCGTAATTTCCTCTGCAACTATGTCACTCATAGCAGTAGTTCCTGAAACCTGTAGTCCTGCTCTTGTCATGTAAAGGAAGCCTTGTCCAAATAGTGTAAGGGCGGCAAGCAAATACATCACTCCCTGTAATACGCCATTGGAAATATCGCTAGCTACTATCAGAATCCCTAGTGGTATGGAAATCAAAGTGTAAATCCTCCTCCATCTCTGATCTTGCTCAAAACCAATCATCATTTGAATTCCGCCGAATACGGATAAAACTGCACCAAATAGCCACAAACCTTGGCCATCAGAAGCGATTAAAGCGCCTATTGGAACATAACAAGCGGCATAAATTCCTGCATAATTTGATAATTTAATTACGGTTTCATCGCTAGCTTCATTCCATTCCCAATCCCAAATTCTCCAAGATGACCATGTCATAAATAATCCAATTAGAATTAGCCAACTTCCTGAGGCTTCTAATCCCCATCCTCCAAATATTTCATGGGTTGTGTTATCAATTGCGATTGCTTGAAATATCGCTGAAGCGAATATGACCTTTGCATATCGCTTCTCCCATAATCTGTAAGAAACTACAAAAGACGAAATTAGGAATGCTATTCCCATGAATGATTCTAACCCTATCCAACTGAAAATCAAGGCATAGGCTAGTAAAACATTGCCAAGTAATTCTTTTGCACTTGGGTTCTTTATCATGATTAAGGATTCTAATTGTGTGTATAGTCCTGTAACAATATTTTCTTCTTTTACTGGTGGCGATGGTGGCGATCTAGACTGAAGGATTCCTTTCCAATATAGAATAGTTAAAGCCCAAGTAATTAGTGAAGTAATGGTGAATACATGAGATCCCCATTCATCACCTAACCAGCGTTCTTTTTCAGAGGCGAAATCAAGTGCATATACGAAAAGTAATGGCCATGTCCAAAATACTGCCATTTGACCGGAAAAGTAAGCACCAATTGCCGCTACAATTACAGCCGCTAAGATTAACAAATGTGGTTCTGGTATCAGTAGGTGCAAACCTGCTAGTAAAGAGATGAAAGGCATAATCACAGGATATGGATTTACGATTTCATCTGAATCTTTAGACATATTTTCTTTTGAAAATAACACTAAGGGAATCAAACCAATTACTAACCAACCTAAACCAACCCATGCAGGGAATTCCACGCCCAAAAATAATGAATTCCTTACGACTAATAATGATGATATTTCTGGAGCATAATCAATTATTGTGGCAGGCAACTCAGTTAGTAATATTGAACCCAATGCCCACGCAAGCGGTAATAGGATGATTGGATTTTTTCTCCTGTGTTGAATTGATCTGACCATTGCTAACATCATTAGGCTGACAAATAATATTCCACCTGAAACATCTAGCAAAGCAACAGCCATGACTCCGTATAGTAACCAATCAGCTGCACTTCCTTCTTCAAACTCAACACCTTTTCTAGTTAACATAAACTGCCCCAATAAGGGCCCTGAAACCATTATCAAATCAAAAATAATTTGAGCGGCTACAACTGAATCTGAACCACTTGAAAATAATGATTGATGGATTCTAAATGACCATGGTAGGCCTACAAAGAAAAGTAGCCAAATTCCAGACGCCCTTGTTTTGTTGTCTTGTGGTAATTCAAACAATATTTCTCTCATCAATACCATAATTGGCAATAATAGTAGCAAGACTATCCAAGTTTCATTTCCTGCTGCTGCAGATAAAGAGAAAATGAGTAGGGGTAATATCATGCTTCCACGCATGGCTGGCCCCAAGGAGACGTGCTCAATTTTTCTCGATTTAGACGACCATTCTCCAGTAAGTGGGTTCCAATCAGAAACCTGAGTAAAAGATTCAAGTAGAGAAGAAGCAATCCTTCTAACATCGTATTCGATAGTTCTTAGATTCCTACCAATTGCATATAGGGCGACTGAAAGTAACAGTGCTTCGACACCCAAATCTGAAACACCTATCTTGTCACCTAGTCCAGTATCTAGCCTGTCCATCCATTCTAGGACCAATACTGAAAAGCCAGTGACTAATACCAACAATGAAACATTATTTCTCCTATCTGAATCATCTTCATCTATCTCTTCAACTGAAATTGCATCACGTAGTATCAATAACATCAGGTAGATGACAAACAGCAATGGCAACAATGCTCCTGAACCAAACAACATCTCATGAGAAAGCAGCAGTAACAATACTGCAAGATGGTATGGTGCCGATGAAAGACGATTATATCTACTACCAATGTATCCAATTATCATCAATGCTGCTGGTGGCACAATTAGGAAATTGGGATCAAGAGCTAGAGTCTCAAATGGACCACCAATCCAAGATAACCAATCAACTACGAACCATGAAGTTGCTAACATTGCATAAGTCCAATCAGCAACCCAGCGCCTGGTCTGAGATTTATTCAACATGTAAACAAAGGCGATAATGGCAAGTGACCATGCTAGTACTGAGCCGGGAGATGGCAGGAATAAGAGGCCAATTGCCAACCCTATTGGCATCCATGGAACCCTCCTCATATGAACAGGAATAAAATAACCAATTAGTAGGGAGAGCCAAATGAATAGAGGTAAACTAATGATTGCATTATCTATAGTATATACAAGAACAATATCTAACTTTTCTGTTACTGCCCAAAATTCAGCAATTATAATCATCAAAACCAAGAAAATTGAGCCTTGCTGGATCATTTTTTGAGAAAGTCCTTGCGCAGATGCAAACACCCCTTGCATTAGTACCACTATTGCAAGTAAGCTTAGGCCGGCACCTCCGCCAACGCTCAACTCGAAAACTATCGGAATAAAAGATGAAAGGAACGCAGATGAAAGAAAAAGTGGGGCGCGGTTGGAGGTAGAACCAAGCCACATCCCCATTCCTGACAAAGTAAGAGCAGAGAGAATTACTGGAAGAGAAATTGAGCCATCTGCCCAATCGACCCAAATCTTGGCACCTATCAAAAGAATAACGAGGGGCGATAGTACAGTTACCAAGCGAGGAAGAATGGTTGCCTTGACTCTCTCATTTTGTTGCCATTGTGCAAAACCTAGCAGAGCAAACACGATTGCTTGTGCCAAAACACCCCATTCACCGGGCATCCAATCAGCACCACCGGGCTCACCATGACACATGATTCCGGCATCAGGAAAATATCCACAGTAGAAATACAGCCCCCAACGGCTTAACCAAAATCCTCCAAGTACTGCAAATAGATGTCCGAAAGATAGGATGTAGTCGTGAACTATCGATATCTCTCCATGCCTACGATACTGTACCTCAACAAATCCGTATGAGAACAAAACCAGCAAAAATGCCCCTGATGCAAGATAGAGAAATTCCATATCACTATCCAATTCACTTGTCATGAATTGTCCAACGGCTATTGCTAGGGCAATTATCCCTCCAATGATGGAGAATAACATGCCCATTTTGGCTGAGTCAATGTCTCCCGTCACTGATATTGGTGATTGAACTTGAATACCTGGATGGTACACTGGTTGTTGTTGTTGTGCTTGGGCTACATTTTGCTTTATGTTTCTGAACCTAGAACGCTCTTGAGAATCCTCTTGCATGAAGATTGACGGTAACAGTCGATTGATAATGTATTACCCGACATCTATGATGTCGTTGAGAATTGTGACTCATTTTGATTAATCCATCATTCCCATAACCGCGTCAACCGGTTCTCTCTTCGATTCCATAATATCAGAGGATTCGTTGCCACCCTCGCTATCACCGTTCCCATTCCCACCTCGAGCAAATCCAACACAACCTACAATGATTAATAACATTGAAACAAAATAAATCAAGACCGTTATCTGGTCGATGAAGAAAGAGCTAGCGCCAGTGTCAAAGTTGGTCCAATAGGTGAGTTGTTTCTGATTATCTATGATTCCACTTTGCATTTGGTCAACAGTACCTTGGTCTGCAGCCCCACTGGTCTCAATCTTGAACACCGGCTGCAAGTCATCTATTTCTGGAGGAGAAAGGGCCTGCTCAGTCATCCGCCTCGTATCGAGGTAAAAGTAACTGGTAGACTCGCCTGATACTATCACCCTGGCAGTACACTGTACTTTGAGTTCCACATCTGCACTGAAGTAGATAGGAACTGCGCCAGGGAAGATATCCACTATCGATTGTTGATTGGTCAACTTCGCCTGAATTGAACGCTCACCTGGTTCTACAGAGGCAGCCCATACCTCAACCGGCATTCCTAGGTGTTCACCATCCGCTTGTTGAGTCGGTTCTACAATTGCATAGTCACCTAGGTTGAGAAGATCTCCTTCACCAGTAAGGAAGCCACCAGAAGTACCTACCAATGACTCAGCACCTACACCACCGAAGGTAGATGCCTCCATCTCAGGTGAACGCCAGAAAAGATAGGTGCTACCGTCCTGTAATAATGTCTCACCCGTATCACAAGTAGGGTTCTCTCCTGTACAAACAGTGTATGTAGTGGCATTACCTGTAGAAATATTTGGAGAACCATAGTAGGTCTTGTTGGTCTCTAGAGATTGCCAACCAAATTCGATATTTGTGGGGTCTCCTGCTAACTGCGCCATTAATGGATCTCTCCAGCCAAACAACCACTCACTTACAGAATGAGTGACATATTTAGTAGCGCCGGGATATCCGGTTGCCGCCTCACCAAACATGCCTTCTAGCATATTAGGAACCTGATCCTTGAACATAACTTGGTTAACAAAATAACGCAATGCTGCTGCTGCGTTGGCATCAATTCCGTACAATGCTGCCACTGTTGAATCATTCCATGTTAATTCAACTCCTGTAGCGCTTGGTGCCATAGTAACAGGATCTAGTGGAATCGAATGACCCGAAATCTCCCCATAAAGGAACATTACGCAGGCATCACCAGTCAATCCAAGAGGACCAAATAAAATATTTTCAGATTGCTCCATAGTCAAATTTACTGGACCCGGATTACTACTATGGTAGTCAGATAACCAACTACCCCACAATCCACCAACATTGAGTGATGCTAATTGATAGCCTCCATTGACTGGGTCCTCTGCTCCAAATGATGTCAGAGCCTTTGCTGTAGCATTCTCAGTGCCATTGAAAGCCTCAATCAATTGACTGTAGGCTGATTCTAGTGCTAACGAAGTTGCTCCAATACGTTGTGGTTCGAACAGAATATTGAGGGCTGTGATTGGAGTATCTGGAGAGACTCCACTCTTCCACTCAAAGGAATTAATCTCGGAGTAAGTGATAGTGCCCGCTTCAGAGTCGTGGTCTATCAAAGTCCTTTCAGTTGTGATTTCATAGGTGACTGGCCCGATCTCTTGGTAAGAACCATTTACACTTGGGTCGGCCATTATTTCATCTACATTTGTCAAGTTCCACGCATAGAAATCTCGCTCACTAGTAGATATAAGCCAATCATCATCCAATTCAGTACAATCATCATCCTCACAAATTGAATCTTTCGTATAAGTTTGAAACATTTCCTGTACAGCCCCTTCTACTGCACCAGTAGCAACCGTCCCAACTACTGCCATATTGAATGCAACAAGCACTAAACCTGCCACAACAAAAATCACATTTCTATCAGCCATCTTACTCCCCTCAAACCCCGGTAATCAATTCATGAGATGAACCTTGCCACGACTAAATATTCAGATAAAATAGGGAATAACATATCTCTTGGCAACGCACCCGAGATAATAGGAGGAAGGGTTGAAGTGAGTGCAAAACCATCTTTCGCATACCGCATTATTCGTTGGCTTTGCAGGCAAATCAGTGCAACTTGGTTCCGTGAGCACGGTATTGTAGATGAGGAATGGATACCTGAAGAGGGGGGCGTCCTCTATGCTGCTTGGCACCCCGGTTCACTGATAGATCCTTTACTGATGCTTTCACTGTTACCTGGACAATTAACTTTCGTAGCTAAACACACCCTATTCAAAACACCTTTACTTGGTAGGTTCATGAGGGCTGCTGGGGCAAAACCAGTCTATAGAAGAGTTGACTCCGAATCATTGGAGGGTGGTAGTAAAAATGCTAATAAGGGTAATTCAGCACTAATTGATACTCTTTCAGAAGTACTTTCTGAAGGTGGCAGATGCGCAATATATCCTGAAGGGATCTCTCACTTGATGAGTAAGCCTCAGAAGACAAAAACTGGCCCCGCACGTATTATGCTACAAGCAATTAGAGAAGCAGATAAAACTGGAAGTAAGCGCCCAGCACTGGTCCCCGTGGGACTCCATTATTCAGATGCAAACAGATTCAGAGAGCGAGCACTGGTTACTGTTCACCCGCCAATGAACCTTCCTGCTTTGCCTGGAGAAGAGGGCGCCCCTGCCCCAAGTAAGGAATTACTTGCTGAGTTTGATGCTGAAACCGCTGCTGATAGAGCATGGGTGCAAGCAGTTACAAATGCACTAAGCACAGAACTACAACGTACCAGCCAAGGACTTGATTCTTGGGAAGATAAAAAACTTCTATGGAGGGCAAGAGGATTACTATCTGTACATCGAAACCGTGCTACTGGGAGGAAAAGTCGTGCTAGCTACGCTGAAGCCGTTGTGGGTGCACGAAGGGCACGCGCAGCTTGGCTTTGGATATCAGATAATGATCCGGGGAGAGCGGCGAAACTGAAAGTCGGAGTTAGCAAACATTCTGAAAAGATGGATAAATATAATCTCAAAGAATATGAATTGTATGACCGTGATAAAACACCAGGCCCTCTAGATTTAATCAAAGCAGTAGGGCAAATCATCTGGTCATGGATGTGGATGGCTGGACTCATCACATGGGGGGCAATGATAGGTTCATGGCCACCTTATCGAATATCAGGACCTATTGCTCAACGAATGTCTATTGATGAAAAGCACGCTTTAGGGACATACAAAATAGCTCTAGGATTCATGCTGTTGCCCCTGTGGTGGTTCATCATATCATTCCCTGTGGCATTCTTGCTTGCAGCTCCTTCAAGCCCACTTTGGAATCTCAACCTGTATGGTTTATTGCCTCTAATTAAGCCATATTTGATGCAAATAAATTGGGTATTGCTGGCATTCGTATTGATGCCTCTGTGGTCAGTTGCAGCCCGTTTACACCTACAATTGTGGCGTCGTTCAATGCGTGCTCTTGCCACCCTCAAAAGGTGGTTGCGCCTAAGGCAGGGGGAAGTGCCTTGGGACGAATTGGCAGATGAGCAACTAGCATTGGCCAAAGAACTCGATGAAATCGGACAGGCCTTGATCCTCCCCGGAGACAAAGAGTGGACTGCACCTGCTACTGGAATAGATGACTACCAATGTGTTGTTTTGCGATAATCAACAATACATTACACGTCCAAACCTACCAAATTGAAATTACGTTATTGTGCGAACTATCAAAGACGGGGGCTACCTCGTCAGTCTGCCCACATAGTGGGCACGAGGAGTATCTATGACTAATTCCAAACGCACTCCTATGCTACCTCAAGCGGAAAAAGTAGGTTGGTCAGCATCTGTAAATGGCAGAGCAATCTCTGAAACTGTAGAAAGCAACTCGGTCTTGCTAGATGTCCTTCGTGATAATGTGGGTACTTTAGGTGTGAAACGTGGATGTGACATGGGTACTTGTGGCTGCTGTGCAGTTCTAGTGGATGGAAAACCGCGACTCTCTTGTCTGACTCTTGCTCAAGAAGTAGATGGGGCAATAATTACCACAGTAGAAGGACTTGCAGACGGGGCCCACCTTGCACCTTTACAGGAAACCTTCACCACCCATGGTGGAAGTCAATGTGGGTTTTGTACCCCTGGTTTTCTAGTCGTGGCTGAGGCATTACTACAAAGCAATTCAAATCCAACTGATGAGGAAATTAAATCAGCAATCGAAGGCAACCTATGTCGATGTACTGGATACCAACCAATAGTGGATTCAATTCAAGCTGCTGCAGAAATTCTACGTTTAGGAGATTCAACTTCTGATTCAAATCTGCCCCAAAGTGACCCAAACCCGGGATTCAAGGAAGAGTCATAGACAGAAGGTGCTTACATGAGTGATGAAAAGGAAATGGTCGGCTATCGCCAACAGCCTGGCAAGTTGCCATTTTCACGCCCTGGAAGTGGAGGCAAGGACCAATTCAGTGATCTTAGGGATGAGGATTTGATTCCCGAAAGTCAAGGTGGAAACCAACATCAAAAGTGGGGGAAACATCGTCATGATGAGTTAGTCACAAGTGCAGCCATTGGTAAGAGAACACCCCTAATTGATGGCAAGTGGAAAGTAACAGGTCAGGCCAAATATGGGGATGACATACGATTAGCAAACGAACTTGTAGGCAAGATATTACGTTCACCTCATCACTTTGCTCGAATTAAATCGATTGATACCTCTGCTGCTGAAGCACTTGATGGGGTTGTTGCAATCGCCACTGGTGCGGATGCAACTGCCAAATTTGGAGTACTCCCCGTCACCAAAGATGAGCACGCTTTGGCAGTCAACTTGGT
>DASCSU010000062.1:0-9341 GCA_034399495.1 Candidatus Thalassarchaeaceae archaeon | reverse complement strand
ATGCGAAACAAACCTCCACCGGTTTGAAGTGGCGAGGCCATATCGAAGGAACATGACCGATGGCAGCATTCAGTGGGAAAATCATCAGTTTCATCCAGTGGTGCACTTGCCTAACGAGTATGATGTGTTAGATTTAACAGGCGGAGAAATTCCATCTCATTCACATGAATTTGCCATTGGCAAATATGATGAAGATCGTAGAGGTTTGTATGAAACCGCACTTTTCGAAGGCGAGAGATTTATCCACATGGGTATCGATATAGGCGGGCCAGTTGGTACACCTTGTTTGGCATTTACAGAGTGTGAAATTTTTTGTTTTGGGTATAATCCTAAAGAGGGCGATTATGGTCACGTAATAATCACGAAGCAGGCTCTTGAAGGAGTTGATTTCTGGGCATTGTATGGTCATCTCAGTGCTGAATCATTAGAGGGTAAATCTGTTGGGCAATGTTTCGATCCCGGTGATATTATTGGTTGGTTTGGAGATAAACATGAGAACGGTGGGTGGGACCCTCACCTGCATTTTCAATTGTCTTTGATAGAACCAGAAACGCACGATTTACCAGGGGTAGTATCCCATGAGGAAAGAGAAAATGCACTGAGTAATTACCCCGACCCTAGGCTTGTACTTGGACCGATATACTAAGTTTAATCATCAAACATTAGCTCAGTTAAGTCGATAGGTGATTTGTTTAGATGTTCTTTTAGTTCTCTAATCGCGCCAATTGAACTTGGGTCCTTGCCCCGGAGAAAAGAGACTGCACAAGAAATCCAATCCATAGCAATACAGGAGTATAGCATTGCTTCTAGCAGTGATTCACCTTCACAGTGAAGATTCCAAACAACATCGATTTCTACAGACTCAGTCATCCACTTCACTCTCTCTGCTACTCTTTCGTGCATACCATCCCAAGTAAGAAGCAGTAATGCTTGATTTTCTTTCGCTTCAGGTTGAGTCCAAGCTATAATTTCATTGTGATTCATTTCTGGTAGGGTCGTTGGACGAGCAAATATGCCTCCGTTTTCATTCAATTGATTTGTAAATCTAGTGCCAGCGCATGCTAGGTTGTGGTCAGATACAATACCTACTTCTCGGCCGATAATGGTTCGAGCAATCGAAATTGCAGGGCTATCAGGATTGTTGATGAAATCATACTTTGAAACAACTTGTTGTAATCTTTCAACAAGGTCACCTTCTACCCAATCCATGAGTGCGGGAATTATTCTATGTGAATATGCCATTCTAGAGAGCGCTCCAAAAAGGTGCCCGAAAGCAGAACGTGGTGGTTGCCCTCCTGGTACTGAGATGTGCTTTCCTTTACCACCCATTGGCGAATCTTGTCCATCCATCTCTGCTAGAGTCCCTCCGGAGGAAATCATGTTGACAAAATTACCATGTTCCATTGCTAGAATTGTTGCACTGAGTGTCTCTTCAGTATTTCCTGAATAAGATGTTGAAAAATATAATCCAGAACCTGCTGCTCCCCCCCAAGAAGGAACATCATATCCACGATGCGTAGTCACTACAGCAGTTCCATGCCTATTGGCCAAAGATGCGAGAAAATCCCCGGCAGCAGCAGAGCCGCCCATGCCAAGACAAATCACTCGTTCAGGCATCTCTCTTTTTGGCTCATCAATAGCCCATTGGGCTGCTAGATCACTTGGGAAATTACGAAGGTGGCCTAGCATATCTTCTGTATCAAGTTCAGATGCAAGCTCTGCAAAATCCAACTCACTCACTGACGGCACCTCCTGTAGTTCTAGGCAGAGCGACCCACTCATCTGCTATCAAAGCGATGCGAAGTGAGCCTTGAGAACCATCATCATCGTATGGAAGGGATACAGTGCGAACTTTCCAATCGTTCGGGTCCATAAAATCTGCAGCAGATGAATCACGTTTCAGAATCTCTACTTCCAAATGTTCACTAGATTGGCTCTCTACAGATGTTTTCTCCAAATCTCGCCATGTCAAACCGGTTCGCTCTTGCCGGTCAATAGAGGAGATAACAGCGCCATCCTTCTGCCAAGCATGAACTTGCCAATAGCGACCTTGTTTGCGGATTACGTCTCCAATATTGAATGCAGGTTTGCGGTATGAGATTGTTAATCTGGTGAGATCCTCTCCATCTTTGCGTCCCACAACGCTGTTTGTTTCTTTTGTAGTCCCTCCGAATTTTCTCAATAGGTGTTTAGTCCAGCTCCGAGCAAGTGCCTTGCTGCCCAACACCATATCATAACCCCCCGTAACGTTTCCTTCACTGCTAATGAAGAACATAGGGTCTGGATCAATTCCCTCAAGATAGGTATCAAAAGTTGTACGTAGTGATGATAGTTCATCTTCAGTAAGTTTACGTCCAGAGGATCTAAGTTGTACTGTGGCCTCAAAGTAGTTCCCAGCTTTTCTAGTACAAGTGGGGCATACAGAGTTTGAAATTCTAGCAATTGATGAATGAATATCTTCAAATTTAACTTCATCAATATAGCCCGTAACTTGCACAGATAATCGGGTATTTCGTTCATCTATTTCTTCCGACATAATTCCGATGCCTAGTGCTTCTGTGCGCCCTTCAACCTCTAATGCCTCTTGCACTAATCCTTCATGATATTCGTCAGATTCATGGTGCCCCCAACGTCCAGAGTGAAGACACATCATACATTTTGGGCAGCGGAAACCTTGGATGGTTTCAGGTAAAATTGATAGTTTTGTTCTGTCTTTGAAACAGGGCACACATAACCTCTCTTTGGTGAGTTCATCTTCAGCGCCACAAACAACGCAGAATGCTTTACCTAGCGACACAATCACACCTCCGGTGTGTTTTGCGCCATCAACGACTCGCTTGAAGGCTTGCACCAGATGGCAGAGATTCCGCCCACTATGTGGGCGGTTATTCATCTTCAGAGATTTCATCAGCACTATCTGAAAGCGCGGCTTCAGCAGCAGAAAGCCGCTCGGATAGTTCATTCATGCGGCTGAGTAGATTCCAAGTCCAGCCTCCAATAATACCAATCATCGCCACATAAGCAATCGCAAGAAACAGGGTTCCATCAGCCATTTTAATACCTCTCATCTAATTTTGTCTGAACTACGATCAGACGTTCTTCAAGTCCACTGATTAGATACCTCAGCATGATTTGCCCACTAACTAATATTTGGAATGCGAAAACACCTAGCAACATGACGAGTAAAATCTCAGAATCTAACCCACTACTTTCATCACCCATAATTATTGGGGGTGGGTGCCGATTTTCCCAGATTCGTATAGCAGCAATCGTCAGAGGTACCAGCAAAAATCCAAACAGGCCAACAGTGGCAAAAGTATCTCTTGTATCTTCAGTATCTGCCTGTGATTGATGTCCCATTACTAAGTATAGTGAAAGTGCCGCCAATATTGCAAATGTGTTGAGTCTAACATCAGTTAGATCCCAAGGTGTACCCCATTCAGCAGCCCCCCAGATTGGTCCACTAATCATGACACATAGCCCGTATAAAAGTCCAAGGTTTGCTCCGACAACATGGAGTTTCCAACCCCATTCTAATCGCTTGAGGAACCAAGCACCTGAGCCAATGAAAAGTAAAGCAGCAGCGTTGAATGATGCCCATGCTACAGGGACATGCCAGTAAAGAATCCTGTACGCTTCAGGAGATGACCAATCATCCGGATTGACACTTGGGGCCCAGGTAAAACCAAGCCAAAGAGTGATGGCTGCCATGATGAGTCCTATGATGGTGAGGCCAATGGCGATATGCGGCACCCTCTCTCTCATATTTCGGTTGGACAATCAATCACGCTTGAAGGTGATGGGGGCCAATTCTTCATTCGGGGGCAATCATTGGCAAGATTAACCAGATAGCAAATGGTATCACTAAAGCAGTGAGGAGTTGTATTTCCGCATCTCTAGTGGCAAAGGTTGAGGCATCCATTGACAATAAATCAACCAACAAAAGGAAAGGCCAAATGAAAATTAGTTGAAGTAGTATAATCATCGTGGCACCCTGTCTAGGAAAAGTACTCTCAAGTGCATGTACTCTTGCTGAACCGCCCCCCAAAATTGCCATTGCAACAGCAATCAAGCCTATTTGCAAATCTATATTTCCGATTACAAAATATGCTGACAATAGGGTTAGTAAGAATGGAATCAGTGTTAGTGGAGGTAGATTTCGGCTCATCTGCAGATTGTTACCTAGGTGAGCATTCCACCAGTCTTGTGCGCGTGAATCGGATAAATGAACCAAAACCCCAGGTCTTACCAACGCTGAGATGAGCGGCGGCGTAAGGGCGAGTAGTGCAACCCATGCTTGGTTACTTGGTGCTGTAATTTGAGCCAACATTCCAGTTATCACAACTAGTGCTATGAGTCCTGCTACTGAGCGAGTAATTGTGGAGTTTTTAGTTCGCTTTTCCAAGTTGTTTGCCCATTTGAAAGATGGATTGTTGAGCAAATTCTCACTACTTTTCTCAAGTGTACCACAATCGGGTGGTTTTGAGGTCTGAGAAGGTCCAGCAATTTCTTTCTCAGAAATAGTCGCTTTATCCACTGTGAGTTGTCGCGTGGCTAATGAGGATAGATTTTCATCGTGTGTTGCTATGACGATAGCGTGACCAGCGGCTGCAAGTGAAGCGATTTGTTTTTGCAGGGTATTGATACTGATTTCATCTAGCCCTTCTGATGGCTCATCAAGCAGGATTAATTTTTCCTCATTACTTGCTAATGCCGGAACAATTCCTGCAAGGACTCCTACACGTCTCTTCATGCCTCCAGATAGCCAAGCAATCCGATCCTTTGCGCGGTGACGCAATGACCATTCATCAAGCTGGGCAATAATCCAATCGGATTCCGCTTCATATCCGGCAACTGCTACAGCAGTAGCAATTCTCTCATCTACAAATTCATCTTGAGAAAACCCACCACTTTGTAGGGCAAGACCGAAGGGCTTGGGCCTACTTCTGCGCCCCTCACAATCTCTTACTAATTGACCAGAGTGACGAACTTCGCCTGTGGATAGAGGCAGTAGTCCCGCCGCTGCCTCAATAAGGGTTGATTTTCCAGAGCCATTTTCTCCAATTAGTAATACAACTTCGCCTGAAGATATCTTCAGGTCAATCGAATTGAGAACATTTACTCTACCTCTACGAACAGATATGGATGATAATTCAAGCAATGGCACATCATCCGGCATGATGTGGCGAAAGTGACATTCCGCTTCATATCTCCGCAACCACCCGAAGGGTGAATTGTGTAGTTCCCCTCCGACACCTGAGTGAGATGTCTAGTGGGCTGTGGGGTGGAGTGTCGCCATTAGGTTGGGCAATAGTTCTAGGTTTCCTAATATTGGCAATCGCTCCAATCGTTTATGCTTGGCGTCAGCGTATACCAATCTCGCTAGCAATAGTCACTTCTCTCCTACTTTGTTGGGTGTTTCAAAGCATCTTACAATTCTTTGATGGTACACGTGATTTTCTCCTTCTAGCATTTGCTCTAAATCCTATGTGGCAGCCTTCGCCCTCAGAGTTTCATCGGCTTCTTACAGCTGCTTGGCTTCATGCTGTAGGTGGCGGGCGTGGGTTGGTTTTCCAGCATGTACTAGGGAATGTTCTGGTAATTGCATTAGTTGGTGTGCCTCTTGAACAGCGTCTTGGTCGAAAGCGATTTTTGGCCATATATTTGATTGGCGCTGTTGCAGGAAATCTTGCATGGTGGTTTTCACATTGGGGTGAATTCCGTTTTGCTTTAGGGGCGAGCGGTGCAGCGTTTGGTTTACTGGGGTGCTATCTTGCATGTTGGCCTAGGGACGAGATTGAATTCCCCCTGGTTTTGATACGCAAATGGCCCATTTCACTAATCGCTTTGCTCAAACTTGGTTTGGAGATCGCACAGGTTGGATTATTGCAAGGTGGGTGGGTAGATGCGACATCTGTAGCACACTTGGCTCACATAGGGGGATTCTTCGTCTGTTATGCGGTTGCTAGACCTATAGCAAAGGGTGGGCCAACCCCTCCTGAAGTGAGGGATGGGGGGCCAAGTGCATCTGCAGCAGAGAAGGGCGAAGCGATGCAGAGGAAAGGTAGGATGGGCAACCTCAAATTTGACCCATGGGATGATGCAGGTCAGCCACTTGAAGGGCCTGCATTTCGAGTCTTGAAAAAACTTCGAGAAGAGGGTGATGAATTGGAAACTCGGCGTGCTTGGCTTGAGGAATTAGCCGAAGTTGCACGCTGTCCTGAATGTGACTCGGAGTTGGGTGTTGAAATCAATGATGAAATCGCTCGATTACATTGCCAAAATAGCCGCAAGCACCTTTTGTGGCCTTGAAATAGACATTTTACTCCTATGGAGTAAGTCCAATTGTGTCAAACTTTTGGCAATTGTGCTTATATCCTTCTTCGGAGTCTTAGACTCCGTTGGGGGATGCATCCATGTCAAATCGAAGTGATAGGACTGCTCTTCTGCTTGTCTTGGTGATGCTGGTTCCCAGTATCACTCTTGCCTTCACTTCATTCAGTCAAGATTCTCTGTTGGCTGCAGAATCAATCGATTCACCCACTTCCTCATCCGCAGTACCTCAACCACCGATTCTAGTGGATGGTCTTCCACCACTATATTGCTCAGATGATGTGATTTGTCCAACACCCGTTCGTCTGCCAGATATTCCTGCTGATAGTTGGACTCACGAAGAACATCAATGGTGGTTTAGATATGGGCCTGATGATGATTGGAATGGTATGGATGACCGCTTACAGTACATTCTTGCTGATGTCTATCCATCTCAATCTCCAACTGCAATTATTGCTGATGATGGGAGATTAACAGTAGCCATCATCATCGATTTCGCTTGGCATCCCGAAGAGCGGGAAATGGCACAAGTGCGAGAGATTCTTCTTGAGCATGGCTGGGTTGACCAAGAAGGGGGAGCGGCCTTTTTCACGGTAGGTGAAATTGATTCGATAATTGTAGACAAGGTTCCACAAAGCGCATTGATGGATTTGTATCATCTCGAAGGAGTAGTGGTGATTGAGCAACAGAATGTGATGGTTCCTTCCATGGCTGTAGCATCTCGTTCAATTAAGGCAAGAATTAGTGAAAATTACACCAATACGGCTGATTTGCTAGGATATAGAGGAGACGGTGTAGTCATAGCCATTCTTGATTCAGGAGTTGATAACGAACATCGCTCGCTGAATGATTTTGATGATGTGAATGATGACCCAGATAGCGATGCCAATACTTATGATGATAGAAAATGGTTAGCAGGTTTTGATTCAACTGATTCATTGAATAGTCAGGAAACTGATGGCTCGATAGATCCTGATGACACCGCAGGACATGGTACCCACGTTGCTGGGATTGCATTGGGGACAGGAGATGCAAGCCGTAACCATGTAGGGATTGCACCCGGTGCTTATCTTGTCGATGTGAAGGTGTTCACAGATGTTGGTCGTTCAAACACTCAATACACTATTTCTGGAATTAATTGGACCATAAACAACAGGAATACTGATTGGGGGAATAATGCCTCCAGCAATGGAATTGATATTATATCTATGTCTTTTGGTAGAGCACGATCGCCACTTGGTGGCCAAGATACTGGGGATAATGGTTCAGGGGCAGAGGCACGATTGGTCAATGATGCATGGGATGCCGGTATAATACCAGTTTGTGCAATGGGTAATGATGAAGCAAACTATGTAGCTGCTCCTGCATCAGCAGACAAATGTATTGCAGTAGCAGCATCCGATGATTTAGATTCTGTAATTCGCTCCGATGACATTGTCGCAAGTTATTCTAATTGGGGACCTCGCCAAGATGATGGTGATGATGATGGATGGGACGAATTGAAACCAGATGTAATCGCCCCAGGGACTGATATATATTCATCTCAGCACGCTGCTAGTGGTCCTTTCGGTGGCTCTGTCGCTCTAGCCAATAATGGTTATACTCAGATGTCGGGAACAAGTATGTCAACCCCTGTGGTGTCGGGCCTTTGCGCTTTGATATTACAAGCAAACCCTTCTTTTGAGCCAATTGATGTGAAATCTGCTCTGCAGAATAATAGTGAATTTGTAGTTGAACAAGAAGAATCCATTAATGGCCAATCATGGAATGCAAGTGAAGGATTTGGTAGAGTTGACGCAATGCTGGCACTTGATTACGCAGGCAATGGAGGCCGTTGGGTCAATCTTACTTTACCAATTAATGGAACTTGGATGGATGTAGATGATACCTATAGATTACGAGGTAATGCTTCCATCCCCTCCTCAGAATTGTTAGACACTAACAACAGCATCGTGTCGGTAAAAGTTTCTGCGAGGTATACTTACTTGAAAGAAAAGGCGAACCCGTCGCGTTGGGAGTTGGAAAATAGGACAGCTTTTTCTTGGACAAATGCCACAGGAATTGATGACTGGACGTTTGACTTAGGTCCTGAGTTGTGGCATGATGGGGCCGGTTTGTTTGTAGAGGTGCGTGCTCAAGATAATCTAGGGAGATGGTCGCAGTCAGCATGGGCTGAATATTACATTGGAGAAACCACACTTACTCTTGTTGAACCAAGTGGTCATGGCTCTGTTTCTGGAGACGTGGAACTTCGAGGCGAATACAAAGCAGTATATGGAGATAGAATAGAATTCAAGGTTGGCCAAGATGGCGAATGGCAGGTGGCTACGAGCAATATTGCCTATCCATACATGTGTGTTGAAACAGAAAAGGATGATTGCAGTGCCAAAGATTGGTCTGTATTGTGGGATTCAACAACCGTTCAAGATGGCGGTTGGGTATTATACACCCGTCTTGTTGGAGAAAATGGTTCAATTACTACACCGATTGAGAGATACATCAATGTTGACAATATTCCCTCTTCCTCGGATCTAGAACCAATTGGTGATTTACTAGTATTAGAAAATGGAATGGAAGTTGATGATGCATATGTTAATTCGTTCTTGAATGTTCAGGTTACAGTCCGTAATAGTGGTGATGCACATGCAAGGAATTTCGAAGTCACCTTGCTTGAGGATGGTTCACAAGTAGCCTCAACTACGGTAAGCAAACTAGACTCTACAAAGTCGATTGATGTTATTTTAGGCTACCATCCTAATGTAGCCTCTTCTCATGATTTAGAGGTTAGGATTGACATGTCTAATGAAGAATTAGAAGGAAGGGAGGATAACAACGACATTACTCGTAGTTTTGCCATCAATAATCGTCCAAGTGGTGTAGACCTGGCTTTGCGTGAAGGTGCTGCTAGAACTAATCCCCCTATTGCTAATCCAAACGGAGACATTACATTGAATATACGGGTTGAGAATCTTGGTGCTGACCCTTCATCAGGAGCATCTTTTTCACTT
>DASCSU010000061.1:0-9470 GCA_034399495.1 Candidatus Thalassarchaeaceae archaeon | reverse complement strand
GAAATTACATCTCGACCTGCTTCAGCGCACTTGCGACCCATAGAAGGATCTCCACCTGCACCTAAACCTCTAGTGATGTGACGACCCACCAACAATTTCTGCATAGCTCTAGTGTGATCTAGATGTTGCTTGTCAGTATTGATGGCAACTGTAACAGCACCTTCAACACCTAAGTGAGTAATTCTATTCATCGTGTTATTACCTGAACCACCACACCCACAAATCAAGAGTCGTGGATTTGGCACACCATACGCATTTAATTCGTCATCAACAAGAGTTGTGGCCGGTCCAGTATCAACATCCTTTCTCAACTCATTGACAATTCCACTGTAATCGGATTTCCCCGATACGCTTTGCCCCCCATCCATGGACTCCACTATGTGCACGACCTACGAACACCATTCGCTTCTTCAAAGGTATAAACGGTTGTCGGTCTCTGATTACCTATGCAGGCCGATTTTTCAACCTCTCAAGATAGCCAACGATGACAAAAAATAGGAGATGAAAATTAGCATCAACTAGTTTGATGGGTGCCTTGCACTCAATAATTGCCGGAAATAGTCAAATGAGAGGGGCCGTTCGGTGGCTTGCCCGTGCTTAACTCAGTTGGCAGAGTGCCTGACTGTAGACTAGTAATACAAACGGTTGTATTGGCAGCCATCAGGATGTCCCCGGTTCAAGTCCGGGAGCGCGGACCAAATTGAAAATGAGACCATGAATTGGAAGATGTAGTGGAGTTGGAAAACTCACCACGCGCTCATATATGGGAGTCAATCGCACCCCCTCATGGCAGGGGGAACGGGGTATCGCAAGGACACGTTCTACCGGATGGGATTGTTTAGTCATGACCGCCGTATGGCTGTCATCGCCATCTCTATCGCCGTCTTCATTGGTCTTGGAAGCCTCATTGCAACGGGCAATGAATTCACGGAAGCCTTCGATGGCGATGAGATGGAATCCTACCAAGCCCATCACATGATTACTGAAGCATTCGCAAGCAATGACTCAGAAGGAGATAGTGGCCTGTCAGGTGGCAGAGTATTCACAATCATCTTCGCACATGATGAATGGAATGCATCGAACCCCCAATTTGCAGATGCGGTCAATCTCACTATTGCAGGCATATCCGATTCATCAACCATAGAATACATCCAAACACCCTGGAACGTAGATTCCAATCTCACATCATGGCACTATTCCGATGATGGAAGCCATATGAGAATCGAAGTTGGATTTTCAGCAGACACCGATGCAAAAGAAGCATATCGAGGCATGAAGGACGACATCAAGTGTGGGGATTTATCATGTTGGCGAACAGGCGATGTAGCCATCGATGCAACCTTCGATGATCGCATGGTTGAGGACCTATTTAAAGCCGAAATGTTGGCTGCACCCCTTACGATAATTCTTCTCATTATAGTGTTCAGTAGCATTGTCGCCGCACTTCTTCCTGTGGCCATTTCAATCCCAACCGTCATCAGTGGCGTGGGAATTATCTATTGGCTCAGCAATCAAATGGATGTCAACAATTACGCGATGAACATCGTCAGTTTGATTGGCATAGGTGTATCTATTGATTATTCATTATTCATAGTAAATCGGTTCAGAGAAGAACTACTCAATGGACACGACAAACGCGAAGCGCTTGCAATCACCAGCGCAACTGCTGGAAAGGCAGTATTTTTCAGCGGCGTTACGGTCATGATTGGACTATCGGGCATGCTATTCTTTGAAGGCACAGGATTACCATCTATGGGTATTGGTGGCGCACTTGCAGTTGCACTGGCTGTTTTCTTCTCCACTACATTTTTGATGGCTATATTATCGATTCTTGGTGAGAATGTAAATCGTTTCAAAGTTCCCTTTGGAATGAAACATGAATCTGGAGAAGATGGCATGTGGTTCAGACTTGCAGATTTTGTCATGCGTCGCCCAGTCATCACCCTCGTCCCCATCCTCATCCTATTGATTGGTGCCGGCGCACCCTTCCTCAATGTGCAGTTGGGGCTAGCTGGAATCGATTTATTGGCTCCAGATGAAGAGGTGCGGGTTGGTAGCGAAATCCAGGAAGAAGAATGGGCAGACTTTGGCGAAGCAGATATTTTCATTGCTTTTGATTTACAGGGCGCAAATCGATACAGCAACGAAACCATTGACACATTGCATAATTTATCAACATCGATTGCTGAAAGGGACGACGTATCATCTGTTTTCAGCATCTATTATCCAAACCCCGACATGAATGCGAGCAATTTGAAAGCAATCTATTCGTTGCCAACATCGCAACAACCAGTGGGTATACAGGAATTGGTCAATGCCACGTCGACCGAGGAAATAATCATCATTCGGATTGTGTATCTCCCAGAACCAGGTTCTCCTGAAGCCCATACATTAGTCAGAGATGTCCGGCATATGGAAGATGAAATCTCATTTCAAGGCAAGGTTGGTGGTTGGGCAGCAATCAGCGTTGATGTCATTGAAGAAGTCCACGATAAAACCCCAATCGCAGTAACTTATATTTTATTGTGCACAGGCGTACTTATCTTCATTCAAGTCCGCAGTGTATTGATTCCATTGAAAGCAATGGTGATGAATATTCTAAGTCTAACAGCGTCTTTTGGGATGCTGGTGTTTGTGTTTCAAGAGGGGCATGGCTTTGAAGATTTGATGAATTTCACACCTCTCTCAGTTGATCCAACCACGCCAGTCATCATGTTCTGCATCGTGTTTGGTTTGTCCATGGATTACGAAGTCCTCATGTTGAGTAGAATCCATGAAGCGTACTTGGAAACTGGCGATAACACTGAGGCAGTTCGCCGTGGTTTGCAACAAACAGGCAGGCTGATTACAGGTGCAGCTGCAGTTATGGTCGTTGTATTCGCATCATTCGCCATTGCTAAGGTCCAAATCATCAAAGCAATTGGCTTAGGCTTAGCTCTAGCGATTGCTATTGATGCAACACTTGTTCGCGCATTTGTAGTTCCAGCGACAATGAGATTGTTAGGTGACTTGAATTGGTGGTCACCAAAATGGCTAGCAAAATGGTTCCCACCCCAACAACCGAATCAAGAAGAAGAGTAACCATGGCTGTGAAGGATAAAATTTTCAAATTTCTACAATAATATTAGGCGCAGACCAATTTATTACGGCAATGAACCATTTCTACCAAGGATGGGGTGCTAGCCACCTTTGCACTTGGGTGGTTAAATAGAGAGGGCCGGGCGGGTCGACTAAGAGATGAGGTCATGGATGTCAGTTTTTTTGACCTAGGTATTGACCCAGCCTTAGTTCACGCTCTAAAACAAGATGGCATCACTGAGCCTTTCGAAGTTCAGCGAGAAGCAATACCTGATGCTATGCTAGGACGCGATATTTGTTGCCGGGCTCCAACTGGTTCAGGAAAGACACTTGCCTTTGGACTCCCTCTTGTATCACGTACTCAAGAAGCAAAGATTGAGTTACCTACATCGCTAATTCTAACCCCCACGCGTGAACTTGCAGAACAAATCACTAGCATAATTAAACCTCTAGCGCGTGTTTTCGATCTAGAAGTTCTGTCAATTTATGGGGGCACTGCCTACAGTAAACAGCGCCGTGCTTTGTCTAAAGGAGTCGATATTGTAGTCGCTTGTCCTGGGCGATTGATTGATTTGCTAGAACACGATGCACTCAGTCTTGAGCAAACTCAAACTGTTGTAATTGACGAGGCTGACCGGATGGCAGACATGGGTTTCTTAGAACCGGTTTGCAAGATTCTAGACCAATGCGCACCTGATAGACAAACCATACTTTATAGCGCGACTTTGGATAAAGAAGTTGCAGAATTAGTGAAAAAATATCAAAATAAACCAGTAACTATTGAAGTTGGTCCTAAAGAAGTCAGTATGGATAGTATGGATCACTATTTCTGGCTAATGCGAAATGATATGAAAATAAACATTACAGCTGAAGCAATTCGTAAATGTGGCCGAACTATCGTATTTTGTAGAACTCGCCTAGGTGTAGAACGAGTTGGTGAAGAACTTGAACGTGAAGGAATTGGTGTGGCCCCACTTCATGGAGGAATGGAACAGCGTAAACGTGACAGGGCAATGAGAGATTTCTCTAAGGGAGAATGTTTAGCATTGATTGCTACTGATGTAGCAGCACGTGGAATCGATATTGCAAATATCAATTGTGTCATCCACTATGATCCAGCTGAAAATGGTAAATCATACAAGCACCGAAGTGGAAGAACTGCTAGAGCAGGCGCTTCTGGTACCGTAATCAACTTGGTCCAACATCCACAGAAAAAAATGTGTAGCAAAATTCAAAGAGAGGCTGGCATAAAAATTCAGTTCAAACCGCCCGACTTCAATGATTTACCTGAATATGATGTGAAATATGTTCCAGGCCCAAGAAGAAGTAATGAAAAACAAAATCGTTACAGAAGTGGCGGTAGCAAATACAATAATCGCCCAAATAAAGGTAAAAAAACACGTAGAGGTAGAAGTAAAGGTAGCAAACCACGAGTCAAAAAAGATAGTGGTTCGCGACACGATAAAAAGCCAAACAGAAGCGGGAAAAAATCGAATAATTATTCTAAATCTAAACATAAAGGTGGCCACAGGGGTCGCAGAAATAGATGATTTTTTCTTTTTCATCAGAATAGAATCTTTTACAGGTTGGTTGAAAGGGGCAGTTTCATGGCAGGGAGCCCTCCGTTTGGGTTTACCAAAAAATCTGCATTAGCAGTATTATTGACCATATTCTTCCTAATTCCAGGATGTCTTGGAGGTGAGGAAGAAGTTCAGATCTCAGCAGGATATGATGGCCCAATAACACTAGAAGTATGGCACACATTTGCCGCAGAAAGCAAGGAGGAAGAAACCTTCATCAATGCAGTTAGAGATTTCGAATCTGCTAATCCCAACATCACAGTTGAAATCACGATGGTTCCTTTTGGTAACGCTGACCAATTATTCATGACCGCAGCACAAGGGGGGCAAGCACCTGATTTGATGCGCCTCTCAAGTGATCAATTAGGTGCAATCGGAGAGGTTAGAGTTGATGGTTATCCACTTCTTGAAGACCTACGCCCCCACCTAACTCCAGTAGAACGTGCTCAGTTTGATGAACGCGCCCTTGATGCTATGCGCTATGGAGATGCTCTGTATGGAGTTCCAGCAAGTCAAGATTGTTTATCTCTAATCTATAACAAAGATCTGTTTGATGCTAGAGGATTAGATTATCCCGATGAAACTTGGAGTGAAGTTGACCTATTAGCTGCTGCTCAACAATTGACCTACCAAGATGTTCAGGGTCTTGCTCTGCCAATCAAAACTGCATATTGGTGGTTCCCAATCCAAGAAGGGTTTGGAGGAAGTTTGTTTGATGAAAACGGACAACCAAGCCTTGATTCTAATGGGTCAGCAGAGGGAATGCAATGGATGTTAGATTTGGAATTAGAACATGAAGTTGTAGCTACTGGCACACAAATTGAAGGTATGAAAAATCAATTCATTACCTCAAAAGCAGCCATGATTGTTGATGGGCCTTGGAATTGGGCAACTTACGAAGCGAGCAGGCTTAGCATCGGCCAAACTCTACTTCCAACAGTTAATTCAACGGATGAGAGAATGTCTCCCCTAGTCACATACAAGGGTTGGACTGTTAGCAAACAGAGTCAGAACAAAATTGCTGCAAGTGAACTTGCACTTTGGCTCTCTTCAGAATCAGTGCAGAAAGATTTCGCACTTGACACTTACACCATGCCTACACAGACTTCATTAGAACTAGATTCTGATATCCAAAGTGATCCAGTAATTGCTGGCTTTTTAGAACAGACAAAAATGGGCACACCAGCGCCCACAACTAGAGCAATGTCACTTATTTATGGGCCATTATCTACTGCTTTTGAGCAAGCATACTCAGAGATTGCCACCACTGAGCAAGCGTTGAGTGATGCGAATAGTGAACTAATTTCTCTAATTGAAGGATTGCAGAGTGCTGAACTACCAGTGGTGAATGAAGGATATCGGACTATCGATGTAACTGTTGAAACTAATGGTGCTTCAAACTACACAATCGAAGTTGACGGAGCTATTCACACGCAATTAAGAATAGATAGTGGTGGAGAACCAAATACTGGTTACGACAGTTGTACAGCAAACGGAAATGAGTTATTGCGAGAAGGTCAAGTTCCACTCATTCCACCTTCTGCCTCTTCATTCAACTGCACCCTAACTGGGATGATTCCCAGCAAAATGCACAACATCGAAGTTTTCGCAGACGGAACCTCAATTGCAACCTTTGAAGCAAGTACAGATGTTGTTAGCGAAATCCCCTCAAGTGGCGATACATCTCCAGTCATGTTTGCTTTAGGCGCAATTACACTCTCACTGATTGCTCTGCTGAGTTACAGTAGATGGAGGGATGAACGACAAGGCAAAGTGAACTCTAGATTGGCTCAAATATACATTGCACCTGCAATGCTAGCCCTAGCAATTTTGACCTTCTATCCTGTAATTTATGGATTCTGGTTATCTTTCACTGATGCTGACCAAACACATCTTGGAGAACAGGCATTCATAGGCTTAGCTAATTTCTGGGAGGTATTTGCCTCTTCAGGATTCATCCGAGTGACCCTATTCACCCTAGTATGGACTGTGGTTAATGTAGCAGCACATATTGGCCTTGGTCTCTTCTTAGCACTGGTTCTACAGCGTAGTAATATCAAAGGCAAGACCGCCTATCGAACTCTTCTGTTGCTTCCTTGGGCTGTTCCATCCTACATTTCTGTTCTAGTGTGGAAAGGAATGTTTCAGCCTGATGGACTCATCAATGATTTACTTGGAACAGATATCAACTTTCTTTCAGATCCTACTGGTGCTCAAATCATTGTCATTCTAGTCAATATCTGGCTTGGAGTGCCATTCATGATGATGTCATTGAGTGGGGCAATTCAGGCACTACCTCGTGACATGTATGAAGCGGCTGAAGTCGATGGCGTGTCTGGTTGGAATGTATTCCGACACCTTACATTACCAAATCTGAAAAGTGCTCTCGTTCCACTTTCTCTACTGGGATTCATCTGGACATTCAATATGTTCAATGTAATCTATCTGATGACTGATGGTGGCCCGGACCTCTACTTTGGACAGCCAGGGCAAACTGACATTCTGATTACTTACGTCTATGATATTGCCTTCAGAGATGGTGCTTATGGGGTTGCAGCAGCATGGTCTGTCATTATCTTCTTCATGCTGTTAGCCTTCTCTTGGACTTACATGAAACAGACTAATGCTACGGAGGGCTCAACATGAGTGAGAATACAATGCGGGATTGGTACACACCAATCGAGGTACATACCCTCAAACGATGGTTAGTAGCAGCTTTTGTCGTGAATTTACTCCTACTAACCTTCGATGTATTGAGAATAAATATGTCAAATTTGATGTATGGTTGTGCTGGATGTATCTTACTAATTACATTGCATCAAATGTTGCCAGAAGCCAATCAACGCTGGCACAAAGATTTCTCATTACTACTAAGTGGTGGTATCATGGTGTTGGGAGTTTTACGTTTATTCAGTATTGAAATTACATTATTCAATATCTGGATGCAAGCATGGCTAATCATACCTGGAGCCACCACCCTATGGTGGTTATCCAGCCGCCCAGTGTCCGCATGGGCATCTAGAAAACTCTCTACTCAAGCAGTTGAATATGGACTTCAACGTAATCATGGTTTGGATGAAAAACATCGTACATTTGGTGCACATGTAACATTGATTCATTTTGTCATCATCACACTTCTCCCACTAATTTGGATTTTAGATATCGCCCTATCGCCGGGCAATGCACTTGGTGGAACTATTGGTGATTCATTCACCAGTGAACACTTCTCAAAGATCCTTGGCAGTGATTCATTTTGGACTTGGATGTCTAATTCTCTTATTGTTAGCATCGGTACCTGTTTGCTTGGATTAACTATTGCAATACCTGCAGGTTATGCATTCAGCAGGTACAAATTTACTGGCCGTGATGTCTCAATGTTTGCTTTCTTATTAGTGCAAATGTTCCCAGGAATCATAATCTTAGTACCATATTTCTTAGTTATGAAATCTCTCGGTTTACTCAATTCACACCTTGGTCTAATATTGGCATATTGTGTTACTGCCCTGCCCCTATGTGTATGGATGCTCAAAGGATTCTTTGATACAGTGCCGCGTGAACTTGAGGAAGCTGCTGTACTAGATGGATGTAATCAATTCCAAGTATTCACCAAAGTAGTATTGCCACTATCCCTTCCAGCAGTTGCTGTAACTGCACTGTTTAGTTTCCTTGCAGCATGGAATGAATTCTTGCTAGCTCTTACTTTCAATACATCAAATGACATGTACACTTTACCTGTTGGACTAGCCTCTCTAATTTCATCCACTGGGCAAGCGTGGGGTGATTTTGCTGCAGCGAGTTTACTGGTGAGTTTGCCAGTTGCTCTGCTATTCTTATTTTTCCAGAAGTTCTTGATTGAAGGACTATCTGCTGGTGGAGTAAAAGGGTGATAAAATGGTACGTGTAGATTACAAAGGCGTGACTAAGAGATATGAAGACGGGTTTGAAGCTGTAATTGATTTAGATCTTGATGTGAAGGATGGGGAATTCCTCGTGTTGCTAGGGCCATCAGGTTGTGGGAAATCTACAACTTTGCGTATGTTAGCAGGTCTTGAGGATATAACTGAAGGTGAAATTTCCATTGATGGGATGAAAATTAACCATTTACCACCTGGCGCTAGAGGTGTAGGAATGGTTTTCCAAAGTTATGCACTTTATCCCCACATGACAATATCTGAGAATCTTTCATTTGGGCTGCGAATGGAAAAGGGTGAGAGCCGTATAACAGATGCTGAGATTGCTGAACGTGTTGCCGAATCTGCAGAATTACTGGGCTTAACAGAACAATTAGACAAGAAGCCAAAGGAGTTGTCCGGAGGACAGAGACAACGTGTAGCATTGGGAAGAGCAGGAATTCGTAGACCTAAAGTTCTGTTAATGGATGAGCCACTTTCGAATTTAGATGCTGAATTAAGAAATCAAATGCGAACAGAAATTCGCAGACTGCATGACCAATTTGGCACAACTACTGTGTATGTCACACACGACCAAATTGAGGCCATGATATTGGCTGACCGAATAGCAATTCTAGATGGAGGGAAATTACAACAACATGGAGAACCTCTTGAAGTATACAACAATCCTGCTAATGATTTTGTTCGTGGATTCTTGTGCAAACATATCAACGAAACTGTTGATACTGCAAACCGTATCTTCGAAGATAGGTGAAATTAATGAGGAATGCAAAATGCTTGCTCTTAGTGGCATTGATGCTATTCTCAATTATTCCATTAATGTCAGTTAATGGAAGTTCAGAAAAATCAACTATTAGGGAAAGAGATTCTCTAACGGAATTCTCTTGGGAGCCAGATGTTG
>DASCSU010000060.1:0-9948 GCA_034399495.1 Candidatus Thalassarchaeaceae archaeon | reverse complement strand
TTCCGACTGCACAAGCAGAAATTGGAATTAGTTTATCTTCAAGTCCAACTAGTCAAGAAATTAATCCAGGCGAAAACGGAACCTATGATATCACCGTCATGAATACTGGTGATGAGGACATGACCGTTCAACTCAGCACCCAACAGGCTCAAGATTGCACAGGTTGGACATCAACAATTGAGCAAGTAACAGGGCAAATTTCGGGTGGCTCTTCTGAAACAGTAACTCTTACTGTAACAGTCCCACAAAATGCTGAATCAGGAGAAAGTTGTGAAACAACAGTCACCGGAACAGGCACAGCTCCTCTCAATACCCCTGAAACGGGGGATGTTCTAGTCACTACGACAGTAGGCGAAGGTTCCGGTGGGACGATTACGGGTGTTGACTTGACTTCGTCCCAGCCAAACCGCAATTATCAGGGAAACAATCCTGTGTCATGGACAGTCAATGTGGAAAATACAGGACAAGCTCAAAATGAAACCATCCAACTATCGTTTGAGAGCAATGCAACCTGTGAGTCTAATTTGAGTCCTAGTGTTGATCCAGATACCGTAATGGTTGAATCAGGGGAGAGTGAAATTGTGACTGTTGAAGTAACAGTTCCTGAAGGTACTGAAGCAGGCGAACATTGCTTCTATCTGAAAGGGGTGGTAACTACTCCACAAACTCCTGAGCAGGCATCTGATTTCATCCAATTACACCTTGATGTCCCAGAGATGAAAGAGTGTAGTGCCTCGCTTGCTAACGGAGGTGCTACAGTTGATCCAGATGAAACCAAGAGTTACTCTATTACATTCTACAATGAAGGAAATACCGATTGGACGATTGGTTTTTCTGTCAATAGTCAGAAAAATTGGGTTTCAGCGAGTGGTGGCTCAACTAAGTTATTGCCATATAGCAATGGTAACGGTCAAGCAGTATTCCAATTTGATGTCACGCCAGATGACTCACTTCCTGCTGGAAGTATAGTAGATTTTACTATCGCTGGACTCGATGGTTCAAGCCAGAAATGTAGTGCATTATTCCAAGTCGAACTTGGGCAAACTAAGGACGGCGATGTACAGTTGGAATCGTCTAGAATAGACAATGTCGAGCCGAGCGCAACTCGTTCAGTCCTCATTACTGCTTACAATCTTGGAAACGGTCAAGAGACCTTCTCATTAGGAGTCACTACTCATGCGGGTTGGGTGGCCTCTTTGGGGTCCAGTTCTATTTCACTTGAAGGGCGTCATTCTTCTAGTGGCTCCAGCGGAACAGTTCTGCTTGAAATCACAGCCCCAGAGGATGCTCTTGCTACCGATGAGTTGACATTTGATGTAACCATATTTTCTGCTGGCGGTACTGCCTATGGTTCTGATACACTCACTGTTACTGTTGCCGCTCATCGAGCAATGTCAGCAGAGATGTTAGCAACTGAACAATTTGGAAAGACTGGAGAAGTGGCTCGCTTCCCAGTTACTTTCACTAACACTGGCAATGTTCAGGATTCGTACACTTTGACAGTTTGCGACGAGCCTCCTTCATCCAACCCCAATCTTTGTGAGTCAACTAATTGGGATGCTCGTTTTTCAGATTCAGCAGGTTCAGAGATTACCAGCGTGTCATTAGGACCAAGTGATTCAGTCACTGTTTATGCTGAAATCACAGTTGAAGGCGAAGATGAATTCGAATCAGAAGATTTCCAAGTACGAATTAAGAATGTTAATGATGGAACTGTACAAGAGAGATTTGATTTGAAGGTCATTGTATCTAACCACCTTTACCGTATGGGTATGGCTCTCCAATCACCTGGCGAAATACCAGACATGCAAGAAGTGGAATTACCACCATTAGGTCAAGTTGAGGTTTGGGTAATAGTCACTAACATTGGTTCATCATCTTACACTGAGGAAGCTCTCATTTCTGTAGAGGGGTTAGCTTCAGAAACAACAATTGAAATCTATTTTTCTAATGGCACATTGATTGGCAATTCAATCCAACTAGAGAAGGATCAATCAGAACTTTTGCGAGTAGTCATTACGGTACAAGATGGTGTGGAGAATGGGGCTAGTGGTCTAATCAAAATTTCAGCAGCATCTAGCCGCAATGCAGCAGAATTGTCCACAGTCAAGATATCCCTTTCAGTTCGCACCAACCATGAAGTGGCCTTCGAGGTTGATGGTGGCGTCGATAAATCAATTGAATACGGGGAAATTTCCATAATTTCAGTTAATGTCACTAACAACGGGAACGTTGAGGAAACAGTGCGACTGTTGAGTAGCGAACCAATGCGTGGTTGGGCAATTGAAATCACCGAAGAAGAGGTGATTCTAGAGCCCGGAGAAACAATAGTAGTCGAGATAGTAGTAAAACCTCCAACTAATCTTGACCAGAGTGACACATTTGATTTCACATTGATCGCAGAGCCTGCATCTTCACCAGTATCTGCTCAACCAATTGATGTATCAGTTACAGCATCCCCTTCAAGTGGGATGTTCGGTAGTGGTGGTAACTTACAGGTAATTAGCCTCGCTTTCCTAGGTGTGTTGATATTTGGCGCATTGTTGTCATCATTACGTGCCCGCCGAAGTTGATTTTAATCAACTCAAAGAAGCATCGTTGAACTTCAGGTGCTAAATCATCATTTAATCAACAATTTGTAAACCCTTGTAGCCCCTTCGGGGCTCAAGGGACTTTGGTTATCCTTATGGGGTCTATGCAAGTCGAAGATACTAACGAACCGGTGGTTTCGGGGTTGGTGCGACATATGGTAGTAGAGAGTGTCCCAACTGCCTATCTCGGTTTAGCAATAATGACAGTCGTAGGAATTGGATTTCCTTTAGGTGCCTTTGTAGTTTCAAAATTCCTAAGGCCCACCCCCGACCCAAATAATCCCAATAAATTACGTTCACTTCTTTTGGATGGTTTAGAATCAGATCATACCCTTCACAGTCGCGGTGATTCCACCTATGAATGTGGTTCAGATCCTGTTGGGGATGCAATGATTGATTTTCATTTCCAATATTATTGGTATGCGATAATCTTCCTTGTTTTTGACATAGCCTTCATGTTCCTCGCTTTTGGTGGTTTACTTTCAATTCACTCAGTACCTGGTGATCCCAATTCAATCGAATTAGCTTTGGGAGGGGTTGTTACAGTGACTATCTTCCTTGCCCTCATGGGATTAGGCGTGTGGCATGCATTTCGTAAGAGAGGGAGAATTTACATTTGAGGTGGTAAAATGGCAGACGAAGCTCAAAATTATTCCATGTTCAATAGCCAAGCACTCGTCGATGTAGTTGGCGATACTACAGATGCAGCATTAGAAGCAAGCAGCATAAAGAAATTCATCAGTGTTCTAGCAGGTCGCTTTTTCAATTGGGGTCAGCGCAAGTCGTTGTTCCCTCTTCATTTAGGAATCAAGTGTTGCGCACTAGAGATGGCCGCTGCTGGCGGTGGTCGCTTTGATGCTGAGCGATTTGGTGTGTTTTTCCGCTCTTCTCTACGTCAATGTGATGTTCTCATTGTCAATGGGCCCGTCTCCAAAAAATTCGCTGACCCAATAGTCAGGCTTTGGGAGCAAATGCCTGAACCTAAGTGGTGCATAGCAATGGGTGAATGTGCAATTTCGGGTGGGCCATATTACCAATCTTACAATATTCTTGAAGGAGTAGACACTCTGATTCCTGTTGATGTGTATGTTCCTGGATGCCCACCTCGGCCAGAGGCATTAATCGATGGTTTCGCTCATTTGAGAAAGAAGATAATGAAAATGGGTGTCAAATCAAGTTCAAAAAATGTGGGGGATGCTCCAATAATTATTGGAGACGATTGATTTAGGTGGTGTTTAGTTTGGGTATTAAGACTAGAGGAGAGTATGCTGAAGAGGCTGCTCAACAAGTCATTGATGCTGCAATCGTGCGCTGGCAAGGGACAGGACTCGAGGCAGAGGTTCGCAATCACAAAAGTGGCATGGCTCGTCCTTATGTTTACATCAAATGTCCACGGAATCACTGGAGAGCGGTTGCTAAGTGGCTCCGTTTCGAGATGGGGGCAGATCATTGCTCAATGATTACAGGAATTCATTGGCCTGACGGCCCAGATGATTGTAAATGGGAAGTCGTAGCTCATCTAATGAGAATGAATGTCATCAATCCACCAGAGCGTGGAGGGTGGACAAAACAGGTGATACGTGATCCCAAAATATTGCAAGATGATGATGTCCCCATGGAATTTGAAGTTAGCATCTCAATCCCAGATACTAGAAATCCGTCAGTTCAGTCAGTTCAAGAAGTTTGGATGGGTGCTGATTGGAATGAAAAGGAAACTTGGGATCTTGTGGGGATTGATTTTGAAGGTCATGAAAATATGCGGCGTGTCTTGCAACCTCACGATACACCTGTAGGTTTCCATCCATTACAGAGACAACACAAAATTCGCTACCATGATTTTGAAGTTATGTATGATGATGCTCAAGGCTTTGGTCGCAAAGCCATTGATGAAGGGAAGACAAAGTGAGGAGGTGATTGATTGGCTGAAATGTGGATTTCTATGGGGCCCCAGCACCCAATGACTCACGGACTTTGGACCCTCAAAGTCAAAGTTGATGGTGAAACAGTGGTTGATACCATACCTGATTTAGGATATATTCACCGCGGTGTTGAGAAGATTTGTGAATCTCGTGACTTTACTAAGATTACAACTTATTGTGACCGTCTTTGCTATGCAAGCGCCAACACTTGGTCACATTCCTACATTTATGCGGCAGAGGATTTGTTGGAAGTTGAAGTTCCTGAAAGGGCCGAATACATCAGAGTAATTGCAGTAGAATTGCAAAGGATTGCTAGCCATTTAATGTGGCTTGGAGCATTCTGTCCGGATATCGGAAATCTTACTGCCTTTGTTTGGTGCTTGAGGGAACGTGAGATGATGTTGGACCTTTTGCAAGAATTAGGTGGTTCAAGAATGCACTATAATTTCCCTAGAATTGGCGGCGTCAAAAGAGATTTACCGATTGGTTTTGCTATGCGTGCTCGCGCCAAAATCAAACTCTTCCTAGATAGGATTCAAGAAACTGAGCAATTGCTTGACGAAAGTACAGTTTTCTTAGTACGCACTCAAGGAGTAGGTTATGCGAAGCCGGAAGAGATGGTCAATTGGGGAGTTACTGGGCCAAATGTCCGAGCCGGCGGTGTAAACTACGATGTGCGCTGGGCTCACCCTTATTCTGTATACGACCAACTTGACTGGGATGTATCTGTAGAGCGTCCTTCAATTAAAGGTGCAGATTCCTATGACCGTTATCGCGTCCGTGTTGATGAGATGCGCCAGAGTGCTCTGATGTGCCTTGATGCTCTAAACAAAATCCCTGGTGGTGCCGAAACGCATTATTCAGAAGGCGATCCAATGATTATTTCAAAGGCTAAAGAAAGAGCAGAAGAAGGAAAAACCGGCTTCCATCACTTTGAGGACTCTCGTGGAGAATCTATGTTCTACATGGTAGGAGGTGGAGATCAAAGAGGTAAGCACCCTTATCGAATTTCCATCCGTTCTCCAATGTTCCTAACAATACCATACGCGAGCAAGTGTATGATTGGATATAAGGTGGCTGACATTCCTGCAATCATGGGTTCTTTCGACCCCTGTATCGGAGAGACGGATAGGTGAGGTGAGTAGATGGGGGATTGGTTTACCGTACGCACTTGGGCGTCTGATTTTTCACAAATGGTCGCTGATAATACAATTGGAAAAACATCATTTTCAGGTTATTCCGATACTCTTGCGGCTGTAATAACTGAGACAATAATGGCCGTGAATGTCTTTGCAATCATCATGGGTACAATCCTTGTTTTGTTATGGATAGAGAGAAAATTCTTCGCACGCATAATGGACCGTCGCGGCGCAACAATGGCAATCCGCAGTTTGTGGGTTGGAGAAGGTGGTGAGCATGTTGATTGGTATGATGAATTACCATTTGGTGCAGGAAAACCAATTCGTTGGCTGAATGGTTTACTCAACAATACTTTTGGTAGTTCTTCAAAGTATGAAACGGTCGACAGAGTCAATGATAGAGGATACCATGGGATTTGGTTCCTATTACCTGGCTTGATTCAGAATGTTGCAGATGGAATGAAGTTCATGACCAAAGAGTGGATGGTTCCAGCAAAGGCAGATAAATTCATCTTTGAAGTAGCACCATTCCTAATAATTACGTCCACTGTAATGATTTTTGCATTCATTCCTCTAAGTTCAGAAATCTATTCTGCAAACCCTGAATTATCACTTCTTTTCCTAATGGCAATATTTGGAATTGCTCCTTTGGGAGTTTTCTTTGCAGGCTGGTCTTCTAACAACAAATACACTTTACTTGGTGGGATTCGCTCAGCAGCACAGTTGACAGCATACGAAATTCCATTATTGGTCACTGTGCTTTCAGTTGCCGTTCTTTCAGGCTCATTGAATATTATTGAAATTGTTGAGTTCCAAATATCCTCGGGCTCATGGAATCTATTCCTGCTTCCACTTGGTGCAGGTCTCTTCCTAATCACAATGGTGGCAGAAGTTGAGCGTATTCCATTTGATATGCCTGAGGCGGAAGCAGAACTTGTTGAAGGCTGGTGGACTGAATATGGCGGTATGCGTTGGGGGCTAATGTTTGCCAGTGAATACCTGCGTTCCTATGCGGCTTGCTTGCTCTTTGCCCTCTTCTTCTTAGGTGGTTGGGAAATGCCGTTCGGTGATTCAATAACTAACATAATTCCTAATCAAGATTTGATTCTTGGTTCAGTAGGTATTGGTTTAATTGGCCTAGCTATTGGTATGCGTAGCGAGTATCCTGCTTTACTAGCACCAATCCCACTTGTATTCATGTCAATATTACCACCAGTTGCTTGGCTACTGTTCAAGTCGTGGGTTTTGTTTGCATTGTTTGTTTGGATTAGGGCATCATTTCACAGAATTAGAACAGATCAGATTCTTGAATTTGGGTGGCGCTGGCTTCTCCCACTTTCACTAGTCAATCTAGGAATTGCATTTTGGTTACGCCTCTCAGCATGGGAGGGTGGCGAATGGCCTCTATTTGTTCCAGGGCTAATCACTGCTATTGCATTAGTAGTCTTTGTAATTCTTGGAATTGATGAGGACACTTCTGAATTGGAAGGTAGGACAAGACCGTACTCAGTGTATACTGGTGAAGTCGGACCCGCCTCTCCGAGGAGCCATGAGAAATAGTTAGGAGGGAGAAATTATGCCATATCATCCACATGCACAACCTAACTTCCGCAATATAGTCGTCAGACCAATGTGGATGGCCTTGAAGACCGCATTGCGAACAATCCCATATCTCGGGAGGCTTCCATTCCTAGCATCACACGGCACCTCCAGTCCTTACCACGCACAAGAGGCAACGATGATTGATGAGGGAACTGCAGAGAGACTCGGAGAGAATCACCCAAGTGTTGGACAAACTTATGCTGTAGATAGGGAAACTTCGACATTAGTGCCTTATATTGACCGCCCGTTAACTGTGATGTATCCTTACGAGCGTCTAGAGGATTTAGAGCCATGGCTTTTCGTACCAAGTAATTTCAACGGTAGGGTTGGTGTTGTTTGGGAGACCTGTACCGCGTGCAAGGCCTGTGTTAAGGCATGTCCAAACAGCTGCCTTCACATGACAACTGAAACCCGCGTCAACCTTCTTGATACAACATCAGAAGGGGATGAATGGCACGGCTATGGTGGCGAGTTAGAAGTGGGTGGTCTAGCAGCTCAGCGCAATGATGTTGATAACAGCGATTATGATTTAATGACGGCACACAATGCCGCACCTCAAGAATACAACTTTGGCTCAATCATTGACATTACCGGCGATACTGCAACAGTTCGCTGGGATGATGGCGGCATGGGCGAAGTCCCAACTGCTGATTTGACGCCTGCTGAGTCAGACATTGTATCGGGTCAAATTGACCTTGGTCGCTGTATGTTCTGCGGACTTTGTATGGAATCATGTCCATTCGAGTCATTCTTCATGACCAATGAGTACGATGGTATGTCAGGATACACACGTCAAGATCTTTGGTTTGATGCAGACCGTACCCGCCTTCTTCCTTCAGTTCATCAAGAAAGCGTTGATGCTGAATTAGCAAAGCGGGCTGAGAAGGAGCAGAGAAAGAGAGAGAAGGCGAAAGCCAAGGCGGAGGCCTGAGATATATGATGGCAGATATTCTTGAGCATGTAGCCTTTGCAATTTTTGCGGCAATGTCTATTTTCGGGGCATTAGGGACTATTTATTCAAAGAGAATTGCTCACTCTATGTTTTGGCTAATTATCACTTTCTTAGCAGTTGCAGGGGTATTCATTCTTGCTGGTGCTGAACTATTAGCAGCGATTCAGATTCTAGTTTATCTTGGTAGTGTGATGTTGGTATTCGCCTTTGGAATTATGCTTGCACGCCGTACAATCCAGGAGGGTGATGCCTAATGCGATTGAGTGAACACCTAGTTCGAATCATGGTTGCAGGCGTTCTTGCAATACTGTTGCCTCTAATCACATTCCATCCAATGTGGGATGCTAATTCAGATACAGCTAGTATGACCACTTTCGAATTTGCCCGCGTGATGTTGACCGATTGGGCTCTACCAGTAATTATTCTTGGAATTCTACTTTCAATGGCTATGATTGGTGCATCTTACCTAGTGCGTGACGAACGCATGGAGAATCTACTATGGGAACAAGAGGAGGGTAAGCAATGATTCCAGCAATGTACCTTGCAAGCCTTGGTGCGATACTTTTCTGCATCGGTTTGATGGGGGTATTTACCAATAAGAACGGAATCATTGTTCTCATGTGTATTGAGATAATGCTCAATGCCGTAAATCTCAATTTCGTTGCTGGCGCACTTCACTATGGTGATGTGACTGGTTGGGTATTTGCTGCAATTGCAATTGCAATCGCTGCTGCTGAAGTAGCAGTAGGTTTGGCAATCTTCCTTTCCCTTTATTCAAGTCGAGAGAGTATTGTGTTAGACGAGGTAATGCTACTAAGGCACTGAGGTGAGATGATGTCGGATAATAAAACCTCAGAGATGCGTTTTCTACCCATCATTGGTCTATGCATGCTCTTCCCATTTTTGAGAATGTTTGGAGGGGAGATGGCAAATGGTGCCCCATTTACAGCATTAGAATCTGCTTTCTTAATTCCTCTAATTCCAATTGTAATCTTCCCTGTAATAGCGATTCTTGGACAGGTGAATCACGGTGATGAGGCTTGGCGAGAACGGTTCAAGGAAGGGGGCATGATTGCTCTATGCTCTCTAGCAATCACTCTTTCATTGACTATTTGGCTAGCAATAGAATTTTTCACTAACGGTGCAAGTTTTGAAGAGCCACTCAGGCAATCGGTCTTCAATTGGATTAACTTTGATACAATTACACAAGATGCCGCAGGAAATTGGATTCATTTGCAAAATGATTCACTTGGAGTGGGTCTATGGATTGACAATGTCTCAATGATGTTACTCTTTGTGGCATCTTTCCTCTGCTTCCTCATATGTTGGTTCTCAATTGGTTACATGAATACAGACCCAATTAACAAAGACCGCAACCATCGCTTCTATGCTGAGTTTGTTCTTTTCACTGCTGGAATGCTTGGCATGGTACTTGCTGATTCCTTCCTTTGGTTGTTCATATTCTGGGAGATTATGGGACTTTGCTCTTATCTTTTAATTGGGTTCTATTACGAGCGCCCAAGTGCTGCCTATGCGGCTAAGAAAGCTTTCTTGACTACTAGAGTGGGCGATATATTCCTTCTTATCGGCCTTTTGATGATGTACGATATCTATGGCTCTCTTGAGTTTGCAGTTATCTTTGAAGACCCATCTCTGCATGGGGCTGTTGATACTGGAATGTTGCGTTGTGCATTGATTATGCTATTCATTGGTGCAGTTGGTAAGAGTGCACAATTCCCACTACA
>DASCSU010000059.1:0-10088 GCA_034399495.1 Candidatus Thalassarchaeaceae archaeon | reverse complement strand
CCTATAGCACCCTTAGTTACTTTATCAAAAGGCAATCCAGTACTAATTGGGCATAAAATTTTTAAATTTTCATGATTTTCTTCTCTTGGCAAATGAATATGACCATGTACAAAAATGAAATTATTGATTTGTGGGTGGCTGTAACTACTGATTCAGGGGTGGCCATCAATTATCTACAAATTACTACCACCTCAGATAAAACCGGTTACGCTGATTGGGACACAACAGATATTGAGCCAGGGCGATACTACCTCGAGGTGTTCTTGGAAGATAGCGCGGGTAATTCTGCTGCTGATTGGCTATCAGGTCCCGATAGTGTAGTAGTGATTTCACCGCCAAGAGCAATTACGTTTGATATTCTAGAACCAGTCAATGGTACAGAGTTTGTTTATGGGGATACAATCACCTATCGTTTCAACATCTCTTGCAATGATGGGTGTGAGATGTCGTTGGAAGAAGAGGGCATAACAGGCCTATTCAATGGCACACTAGAGTTCAACCAGACGGTAGCGGATGTAGGTGATATCACCACCTTCTTCACACTGAGTGCGGGAGACTTGAGTATTACTCAAATGAGTTACATTACTGTCATTGCACCCCCTGATCCGCTGTTTTCACTTCCTAGTTGTGTTGAAAGTGAATCTAGTGATGCAAATATGGCTCTTGCCGGGCATCTAGAATTTATCTGTAATGTGAAAAACATGGGCAGTATACCCTCAGTCGTCAGATTTAGAGTTACAGACGGTCATTCCCAGTTTGACTGTACGCCGACAACCTCTGAGGCTATACCTACCTCGGATATGCTAGAAGTGTTTTGTCACACTCAAGGAGAGGTAGAAGAGGCAACAGGAATTAGCACTAATGCAGTTTTCGAGTGGCAAGATTATCTTGGGAATTGGAATCGTATTGGCTCTGAACAGGCATTCAGCATTTCTTTGATTCCGTATGATGATGGAACTCAAGACTCAGCAGATTCCACTCAAACTGGGAAGGGAGTTTCTACCATGGTGCTTGCGGGTGGAGCGATCGGAATAGTCTCAATATTAGGGGTATTACTAGCATTTTTCATTCAATCTAGAGGGCGGAGACGTGATGAAGAGTCACACGAGTTGAATCCGAGTTTACATTCTGCTGTTTCAAGCCACGGCTCGGATGCTCCGGTTATTTGGCAAGAGGATGGCTCGGGAATGCTCGTTAATGACGGCACAATTAAATCGGAACCAGTACCTATTGAACAAGGGCTAGATTGGGTGCCTTCCTACGAAGGGTTGCCTCCAGGTGGCCGCTACGAAGAGGTCCCGGAGGGGTTGTGGTATGTGGATGCTGAAGAGAATTGGTGGTGGTCTGAACAGGGCGGTAGTTGGAGAAAAACCTAATTTCACTGTTTTTTTTCATCATAGTTCAGTATTCTCTGGTTCAGAAATTGGCAATAATCAACTCATAAGTTTCATTACCTTCCTAATGCTAGCGGGTGTATGGGCGGAAGTAAAATTCGAACGGCTTGTATTGTAACTGCATTGTTGACGCTGAGTATGATTTCAGCGATTCCAACAGCTGCAGCAGAAGGAAATGACTCAATTGCTTGGGGGGTTGAATATGAATGGTTGAATTTGAATGCTGATATTCAAGAAATGACTGGAATACCATATGATGATATTATTCAGGATATAGAAGACTCAGCAGATTATGCTGGGTTTAATCTTACCATTTTGAATATTTATAGTGGTGGTTCATCATTTTACGTTGAGCAGTGGGATGACCCAACTGAATTGCTACTTACTGACAATAGCGGTACATCTCATACTGTGACAACCAGAGTTACCGAGATTACTCTTCGTCATGGTATGCTGTATGATGCTGGATTAATGGTTGATTGGGAGGACAATTCTATAATGAGTGCTCCATCAATGGAAGTGGTATTATCAGCAGATTACGAAACGGTTGTAGTCGCTGATTTGTTGTATACTGAGTATGTTACTTCAGGAATGGAACTAGTTGGTGCAGACCTAGATGCTTCCGGTAATTGGGGTATTGGAGCCGGAATGGGCTTATATGTGGACGTATCAGGAAATGGTGATAATTTTGAAATGGATTTGGATATGTCATTTGATTTAGGATGGTCTGCTGATTCAATCAATAGTCAATGGCGCTTAGAACATCCTAGTAACGTGCTAAACATGATGGACAATGGTAACAATTTCGATTGGGAATGTGATGAAACACAGTGTGGGAAAGTCACAGGTTCTTATTCTACCGTTCAATCTTATGATGTTTCTTTCACTGGTCTTCCAATGGATGAATTTGGATTTGATGCAGATGCTTTAGATTTGCAAATTTCAGACTCTATACCTGATTCTGGTACTTTTGATTCAGATGATGATGACATGATAATGGAAGATGGTTATAAATTTGAGATGCCTTATTCATTCGGTGATGAGCAGACAATAACTATTGATGATTCTGGGACTACGACAACAGCAACTTCGGTAAAGATGGATCCATATCCACCAGGGATGGGCTTGATGGTTGGATATTCTTTTGGAAATGCAATAATGGGTAGTGGAGACCAGACAAATGCTGCTGAAGCAATGCAAGCAGCAATGGAATCTTGGAGTGAAGATGCAGAGGAAACTGTTGTGTTTGATACATTCATTTGTGATAATGGTGAAGAAATTCCCGCTGATTATGTAAATGATGGAGCAGATGATTGTGCTGATGGTTCAGATGAAGGAGTCGATGAAGAAGAACTAGTTACTGAATTAATGGAAAAAGCAATGAATATCTATGAAGCCTTTGAGGAATCTGATTTTGTTAAGAATGGGGAAACCTTTGTTGAACGTTTAGAAGATGAGATGGAAGATTATGCGGAGATGGAACTTGATTTCCCATATGTTGGTGGTGATTACAATGCTTTGTGGAGTAGTGAGCATTCACGATATGTTGGCATGCAATTAATCGGTGAAACAGAAGCAGGTAATGAGTATTCAGTGCTTGGTCCTGAAACTGACGCATACAACAATAATCCACCAAAAGAAATCCATCTTGTTTATTTGGTTGGCGAAGCAGCAGATGTTGCTGAAGATAATGCTGAAGAAGCAACTACGATTGAAGAACTAGCTCCAGTAGCAGCCCATGATGTGGCAGCTATTGTAGAAGCACTTGGCGAACATGCGCCTGAAAGTATGGTTGAAGAAGAAACAACCACTTCAGAAACTTCTCCACCTGTTGAAGAAGCATCAGAAAGCGGTTTCTTTGGGCTGCCTGCGCCTGGTTTGATTTCAGTCGTCTTTGTAGTCCTAGGGGCTGCGATGGTCGCAAGCATTACACCACGCCGTCAAGAAGAATAATCCACTGAGAAGTAGATTAGATGGGCAAGTCGCGGTACATATCTCACGCGCTAGCGGTTTTGGCCGTAGCCTTGCTAGCCATGATGATGTTTGATGGTATTTGGTATGATGTGGATGCTAGAGGCACCTATTCAGGTAGTATTGAGAGAGAGCCCACATTATGGGCCAATTATACTCTTGATTCCCAAACTGAAGAAATCCAAGTGGAAATTACCAATGCTACGCCATTAATCTATTATTTCAGTGTGAGAGATACAATTAGTTCTGAAAATGAATCACAATCAAACAAAGAAGAATTAAACAAAGAAGAATCTATTTCCATGGATGATATTAGAATATATATCAAATGGTCTGCAATTTCTACGATTGCCCTGTTTGCTTTAGGTGCTGTTAGGCGTTGGTTTACTTGGCTATCACTAGGTGGGTGGGCTGTGACTCTATTTCTCCTAGTTGTGATGATTCCCATGTCTCTAATGGGGGGCTATTCAGAAGGCGATCCTGAAGCCGGTGGTGGTTTAGATACGGGAGAGGAATCAGGCGATGAGCAGTTTGTCCATTCAACTTTCGACTCATCTTTTGGGTTGAAGGGTAGTGGCGTAATATTTTCTTTTGAGTCAAATGGTTATGATTTGGGATTAGTAGAAGAGGATAATCGTGAGGTTGTAAAAGAGAGTCCTCCAAAAGAAGGAGAGGTTGGTTATGATTCGTTAGTAGTCTTCTCTGGTGAGGTCAAAGCCGCTTATGGGGATGGGATTGTCAGTTGGGTTGCAGTACCCTTGATACCTCTTGTATTATTTATTGTAGCCAAGGCAAAAAGACATCTTTCCACTCAAAATGAGTTACTCTCTGAAGATGATGTTTCAATAGAAAATGATTCAAATGAGAGTGAATGATTATTTGAATACAATTTATAATCATGGTATATAGTCCGGAATTATGGATATAATTGCAACAGGCCAAGAGTATTGGGAAATTCTTGACGCTATGGATTGGTGGATACGTCTTATCGTGGGGCTCTCTTGCTCTGTTATTGCTGGTGCGTTGGTGCAAATAATTGCTAAAGGCCCAGTTATGAAATTGATTTCAAAAAGTGACAACAAATATGATGATGCAATATTTGTTCTTGCAACCCCTCTTATCAATGCTGGAATAATTCTGTTCGGTTTTTGGTTAACTATCAATTGGGTATTTGACGATACTTCTACCAACTCAATGTTGATGTCTACATTTATCATCATCATATTGTTATTCATGGTTGGTCGCTTCCTCTCCCAAGGGGTTGAAATGTTTGTCCCTGTAGGCTTGCAAAATCTAAACAAGCGAGCAGGCGTTGATTTGGAGGGTGTCGAATCTCTACTTATGGCTGCTCTAAAAGTGGCTATTTGGGCTGGGGCTGCAATGGTAATAATGGCTCAACTTAACATCGACATTACTGGATTCTTGGCTTCTGCTACAATTATCTCATTAGTTGTAGGAATGGCTCTACAAGAAACGGCTTCTAACCTAGTATCGGGATTACTGATGATGATGGACAAACCATTTGAGCAGGGCGATAAAGTAACTGTGATGGGGATTACTGGAAAGGTTGTAGATGTTGGGATTATGTCAACAAAAATCAAGACAGGATTTGACCATTTAGTGGTTATTCCAAACAAGACTATTTCTGGAAAAGAGGTTGTCAACTTTGCTCGTGGTGGGTCATCTGATGCTCCCAAGCGGGTAAATCTAAGATTAGATATTGAGGTTGGTTATGATGAACAACCCGCGCATGTGAAACAGATGTTATTAGCCATCACTCGAAAATGTGATTATGTTGTTGATGATCCAGAACCTACTGCTTTATTCATGAATATGCTTGGTTCATCATTACAATTCCGCCTAAATTGCTGGGTAAGGGATTATGCAGATGAATGGGTAGCTAGAGATTGGTTACTAACCAACATTTTGCAGGAGTGTATAGATCAAGGAATTGACATTCCATATCCTCACATGCAACTGAAGTATGACCCTGCATCAGTAGCAGAGCAGAAGGCTGCAGAGGAGGCTTCAGAAAGCGAATCTCGTGCTGCTGAGAAGAAGCGCGCTCAAGAAGTTGCTAGAAAGAAGGACAAGAAAGAAACAGATGCCCGCATGAAGGAACGCAAGAAAATGCGTGACCGAATTGATGAATTGAAACAATTACTAGAATCTACAGAAAAAACCGATGAAGATGAACTTAGCGAGGATGATGCTGAATCAAGACTGTCAATAATTGCTGAGATTACTGAATTAGAACTCAAACTGAATGAGGGTGGCGGCGACGCCGACGATTGATTCATGTAAGCCAGTGAGCAAGTTTGTCAACGATTCTTTCTCGGAAAGTAAGTAGTTGCAGTTTGGGTCCATCAATGGATACGCTAACTGTAGCGCCTCTTGTGAAGTGCCATTCGTCCCACCCGTCTGGTACACAATATCCTCGGTGCATGTCGGAGATTAGCACAGTAGGCTTGTTAGTCCAAGCGAAGTAAGAACCATCCTCCCTTCTCTCATCTCTTGGCAAGTCACGAGCACAGAAGAGGTAGTGGTCTAGAATCATTTCAGGGTCAAACTTCATACCTTCAATCACACAGATATGACGGAACCAAGCACCTTGGCCTACGAAAGTTGAGAATAATAGTCCTGAGGAGCGCTGCATTAAATCTACAGATTCATGAGTGTCATCACTTTCACGCTTCAAGCGGTAGCGGCTTGGTTGATATTGGTGGGTATTTGCTACTAAGAGGTCGTTTAGTGCTGGGTCACAAGTAATTCTATTGCCGCTAGTGGTGACTATTTCTGCAGTTAATCGTGGGAGCTGATTGACAATGGCCTCACCATCTAGGGCGGCACGTAGATCTGCGGCGAACGTAGTAGAATCACTATCCATGAAAAATCCAAATGAGCCATCAGGGTCATCAGCCATAGGATGGCTATTGACACCCATTACAGGAGTATCAGCATCGACATTGTGGACTATGGAGGTCAAAGTCCCATCGCCTCCAACAATGATTACTAGGTCGCGGCCAATAAAATCAGAGCGCTTCACAGATTCTCTAGGTACGAGTTCGTATGAGGTTCCTCTCTCTTCGTTGATAGCATCAAGATCTTCCTGTAGTGATGCAATAGAACGGTCATGGACAGCCTCGAAATTCTTCTTGTATACAACTAGAATATCAGCGCCCATGGCTTCACTTCCAGAGATTGCCTCGGTTGTCCCGTGGGGGACTCATTCTTAAGAGGAGTTGTCTTGAAAGGTGCCATGGTGGTCACGGATAGGGTGCATTTACCACAGCAAATTGTCAGCCGAGCACTGCTGCTGCTTCTTGCATTCAGCCTTCTATTTGGAGGTTGTTTGGATTCTATTGATGTTGAAGAAGAAATTGTAGCGCCACCGCTACCTGGAGAAGCGATGAATTCTGCGCAGGTGGAGGCTTACCTAAATGACGAATCAATCATGGATTTGTCTGTCATGGCGGCATCAGAAGAACAGTTCAGAGTTGAAATATACTCCAAAGAAACTAATGATGGCGAATCAATGGAGTTGACTTACATCATTGGCAAAGATGAGATTGCACAATTGTATGAGACGGGGATGGCGTTAGATTCTGAATTAATGGGGATTGAGTACTCTGTAATTCAAGGCAATTCTAATGACATAAATGTCAGAATGGGAAATCAATTTTTCCTAGCTCGAGATGAAGTCCCAGGATATGTGGATCCTTTCGTTCAATTATCTCAGATGACTGATAGTTCAAATGGTGAGGATTTGCCAGAAATGATGCCTGAAATAGATTCTCTAGATATGGATTTGACAGGCTTTGATTGGACTGTGACTATTGATGTAATTTCTTTGCAACAGGTTGCCACATCATCAAACAATACACATTCAATCATGGTTGAGTTCTTAGGGGCTCCAGCAAGGCTGCATGAAATAGAAATCAATTCACATGACGGTAATGAAGCATCTAAAGTGACTGTTTCATGGGGTTCAGAAGTTGCTCTATCACTGAACAATAGTCTACCTAGGACATCGGTGTTGATGGAAATGAACAAGGATGTATCGTTTGGCACAGACGGGGAAACAATCGTCTTTTCAGGTGAATTGAATGATAATCACAACCAGGAGGTCTTGATGAGTGAAATCGAGTTGCGAATAGGTATTGAGGACAGTCAAACCGAGGAATTCAATTACTTTCACTCTATGTTACTCACTAATTTGACATCAAATGTTACTGATGAAAATGGTGACTGGTGGAATGCCGAATGGTTCGATGCAAATGGAGATGGTTTTGTTTCAAGTGGTGATTATTATATTGTCAGTACCAATAATTCCAATGGCTGGGATTACCAAGTTTTGTTCTACGATAATTGGGCAGATGCATATGAGGGTGGCCCTCTCCCTGGTTTTGAATTATTATTCTTGATTGGGGCATTACTCTTTGCTGCATCATTCCGCCGTAATGTGCTAGGATTGTGATAAACTCAATAATCCATCATTGTAACCGCACTACATGGTTGACGACGAGCGCAGTCCAGATGATTCTGAACTGCCGCTTGATGATGGGGTGTATATCACTGATGAAGATGACACCTTTGAGAAGATGAAACGTGGCTTGAAGAAATTTGGAAAGGACCTAAAAAAGGGTGCTGAAGATATTGCTGACAGCTCAAAGAAACTTGCTACTAAATCTAAGGAGAAAATGGATGCTGCACTTGAAGAGAGGAAGCGGAAGAAGGCAATGAAAGATCCTCTAAATTTCCCTTGGTCTAACCTTACAGTGTCTGAGTTGAAAGAATGTCTACGAGAAATGGGGTTGGCAGTTTCTGGTAAAAAGGACCAGTTAGTAGAGCGAATCCTTGAGCATTATAGGACGGAGATCCCCACAGATGAAGATGGCACACCTCAACTGATTGAAGAATTAGAACCAGTGCTAGAAACCCCTCCTGCGCCGGATTTGGATGAACTTGTCAAGACTGATGATGTGATTGAGGAAGTAGTCGAGGAAGTAGCGGCAGAAATCCCCATATTCCAGTTGGATGATTCTGAACAAATGTATGTTTATGATCCTCCAAAAAATGTCAAAAAGCCCACTGTAAAGAAAAATAATTCAAACAAGGCAATCAATTATGTTAGTTTTCTCTTTGGACTGAGTATGTTTTTCATCACACTCTGTGTTCTAAACAAAGGATTTGATTTTGGCTGGAATGTTGGATTCCTTTACGATTTCATTGCTGACAGATTTGTCATGTCATACGGTGGGATGAGCGATGTTCAAGTTACTTCTTTAGCAGGCGCACTATCTTTGATGTTATTCTTCTCTTCTCTGATGTATTTTAGTGGCCGTCACACTGCTGCTGCTTTATTGGTTGTTGCAACAGTAGTAGCAAGTATCAGTACTAGAGCAATTGTTGCATTAACATTTGAGGGTTTTCAAGACCCTGATGAATTATTTTTCATTATCTTTGACAGCATTTTAGCCATTCCGTTTTGTATTTCATCCTGGATTCCAGCAATCGTTAAATCCGGCCTCAAGGATTATGATGGATTTGAACCGGAAGTCGCATCAGAGTTATTATTTGATGTCAATAATGATTTTCTTCACGAGTCTTTAACAATTGCCGACCTTTCTGAGGCATTAGGGGAAAGGGGTATGGGTAAGTTTGATGTTCAAAAACCTAAGCGTCCAAGGCGCCGTTCTAGGCCGGGTTTATTTTATGAGGGCATTTTCGTATGCTTAACCACTATATCTTGGCCTTTGTCCATAGTCTCCCTTGGAGCCTTAGCTTCTTCTGATTTTAGAGATAAGTTTGGTTTACCCTCCGATTTCAATTCTAGTTCACTTTCAGGACAATTATTTTTGGCTATATTATTTGCAATTTCTGTTGCTAGTACTTACATTGTTTATCGTTATGATAGGGATGCTAGGGATGGCCCTTTGTATGCAAGAGAGAAGGCTGCCTATCAAGAAATGATGGATGAATACCTTGATGCTAAGAGGGCAGAAATTCGTACCAAGAGAAGATATTATGAGATTCAAGAATCTAAACTTGATGCAATGGAATCTGGATCATTAGGTCCCGATAAAGATGATTGAGCCGCAATAGCAAATTGTCTGGCGCGCTAGCGCTATTGCATGGGCGAGTTAGTTAGAGGCGAATCGGCAACCTATACCGAGATTATCACGATGAACACAGAAGAGCGTTATGCAATAGTTTGTATGACCGAACAAGTGGAACAAGTAGTGCGAGAAAGCGGAATCAAAGATGGGCTGGTGCTGGTCAATCCGATGCACATCACTGCGTCTGTCTATGTGAACGACCTAGAGTACGGGTTGCACGCTGACATCATGGATTGGTTGGAGAAGGTTGCACCCTTCTATGGGGTTGAAGGAAGAGATGGGGCAGAATACCGCCACCACAGGACTGGTGAGGATAATGGGGATGCCCACCTCAAGCGACAATTACTAGGTCACCAAGTTACTATGCCAATAAGGGATGGTAGACTTGATCTTGGGACTTGGGAGCAAATTCACTATGCTGAGTTTGACGGCCAGCGCCGCAAGCGAATTATGGTGAAAGTGGTCGGCATCATCTGAGGCGACTGTATGACGATGCAAATCGGTGGGCTTGCGGCAGTTAATTCGGCTCTTGATGAAATGGAATCTGGTGGGGAAGTAGTTTCACTACTTCTTGTTAGGAAAGATTCTGAATCTTCTGAGGTTT
>DASCSU010000058.1:0-10136 GCA_034399495.1 Candidatus Thalassarchaeaceae archaeon | reverse complement strand
TTGGCAATTGTTGCTCTATCTGGCAAGGTAAGATTGGCAAGACCTGCGCCGTAAAATTCCACAAATTTTCCAACAACACCGTGTTCTCGTAACATCTCAACAATTAGGAGAGTCATGTCGGTAGCAGTTACGCCTGGCTTCAAAGAGCCTTTTAATTCAAAACCAACCACTTCTGGTAACAGCATGTAAATTGGTTGGCCAAGCATCACAGCTTCTGCCTCAATTCCCCCGACCCCCCAACCAAGAACTCCAAGACCGTTGATCATAGTGGTGTGAGAATCTGTGCCAACTAAGGAATCGGGCATCCAAACCCCATTTTCTTCACGCGCAACACTTGCTAGCCACTCGAGATTAACTTGGTGGACAATACCCCTACCTGGTGGCACTGCACGGAAATTATCGAGACTTTGTTGGCCCCACTTTAGGAATTGATAGCGCTCCATATTGCGCTCATATTCAATCTCCATGTTGCGCTCTCTAGCATCAGGGAAAAGACCCGACACATCTACCTGAACAGAATGGTCGATGACAAGATCTACTGGCACTTGTGGATTGACCTTTTCAGGGTCGCCACCAAGTTCCACCATAGCATCACGTAAAGCGGCAATATCTACGACAGCAGGAACTCCAGTAAAATCCTGAAGAATTACCCTACTAGGCATGAAAGGAATCTCTGCGGGTGTCATTTCAGGTGTCCAATCAGCAATTCGTTGTACATCCTCATCGGTGACAAGAAAGCCATCGCACTTTCGCAGGGCTGCTTCAAGCAAGACTCTAATGGAATAAGGAAGAGATGTAAGAGAGATTCCCCACTCTGATTCCATAGCAGGAAGTGAATAGTATTCACTTGTGCCTCCATCGCATAATTCGAACTCGCTGACCTCGCTCATTCTCTGCCCCCAAATTGAGGGGAAAGGGTGATGTCTTTCAACATACCCAAAAGAAAACATCATCTAAGATGCATGTTTAATTAATTTTCAGGCATTATCAGATTCATGTAAGCCATGTCACCATCAATTTCGATGCTATGGATGTAAGGTGGATTCAATGGTTGATCTCCTTCAGTGGTTGGAACTTCGCTTAGCGTGTTAATCAATTCTATTCCACCTATTGAACTCCCATGGTATGTGCTGTCATCTGTAGCCATTCCAAATACGGTGTGCTTTCCATTAAGGTGAGACGGTGTGCTATCTTTGTCAACTAGGTAAAATTGACTGCCCCCCGTACTAGGTCCAGAATTTGCCATTGCGAGCATTCCTGGGGCATGACATGTGCCAACCCATTGACCTGAACCTTGTGAAGTTTCAGTACAATCAAATTCATCAGGCATTTGCCAAGTAGTCATGTCCGATTCTTGTCCTTGGCCATACCAAATTGCAGAATATCCACCAGTGCCTGCACTACAACTTGCAGAACCAAGAGGTTGAGAGCCACATGAAATATCGCCACCTTGAACCATGAATCCATCAATCACACGATGAAATGCTATTCCATCATAGCGACCATTCCGCGAATGGTCTTTGAATGAATCAACTGTTTTTGGTGCGGCGTCTGGATAGAGTTCGATTACTAAAGTAGCATCCCAATCGTCAGTTGATTCATTTACTAATCCAAGTGCTTGTTTAATTTCAGGCATGAACTTCACACTGGTCAGCAAAAGCATTCCCACAACTAGGATTGCTATCATTCCGTAAATGGTAGGTGTGCCATCATCTACTAACTTAGGTAGTGAGGACGAACGGATGCCAAGTCCATCCATCTTAACTCGAAGAGCATTGGCTGCTCGACGCGCATCTCGATGCTTTGGGTCCTTCTTCAATGCACTTTCGTATGCATTGCTAGCTTCTCTCAACATTTTACGGTTTATTGGCTGTGCAGATTCTCCTATAGCCTGCTTTGCATCACCCACTAATTTCCATGTATTTGCATGGGCTGCTGCATCTCCATGTTCGGCCCACGCACCCCTTAGACTTTCGAGTGCGGCTTCGTTGTCGCCAGCGTCAATCTGCTTCTCTACTTCTTCCCATGTTTCCTTCAGAGCACTTGGAATCATAAACCGCCGACAAGCGTCTCATTGATGAATTGAACGCTTGCAGCATCATAGACAAATTAGCCAATATATGTTGAAATCATTATGAAATAATGGATGTTAATAGAAGGATGACAAACCATACCTTCAAAGAGCCTATGCTAGACCGATTGAGGCGAAGTGGGGTAACTTATGGGAGTCATTCATCGAATAGATGGTGCTTGGACTTAGAGATACTTGATGAGGGGACATGTGAAAAATGGGTAACATTGTCAACGATTTCACAATAAATATCGCCACTGCAAATGGAACGGGTTCACAGTCCGCTAATTTGATTCTACTAGAGTCGCTTTTTGGAATGGGTGTCCCCGCAAGTGGAAAGAATCTCTTCCCCAGTAACATCTCTGGTAGACCTGTTTGGTATATCATTAGAGTTTCAGATGCTGGCTATCAAGCACCGGGTGACAGAACTCATATCCAGATTTTGATGAACAAAGATACTTGGCAAGAAGATCTAGAATCTCTAGAACCTGGTTCAGTGGTAATTTACAACACTGATGTCAAAATGCCTGTTGAAAGAGATGATTTGATTCTATACCCTGTACCAATGACAAAAATTGCAAGGGGCCTAAACCCCAAATTATCCAAGATGATTGCAAACATAGTCTATGTCGGCGTGCTTGCAGAACTAATTGGACTTGAACAAGTAATTATTGAAGAGGCAATTAACAAGCAATTCAAAGGAAAAGAGAGGGCGATTGAACTGAATAGTGAAGCAATAAATCTTGGTCGCTCGTTTGTCAAAGAGAATCTAGAAAAATCTGACCCCTATGTAATTGAATCTAGAGAGAAAGATCCCAATGGATTCTTTATCGATGGAAATGAAGCCATCGCACTTGGTTCAGTATTTGGTGGAATTACTATGCTCTCATGGTATCCAATTACTCCTTCAACATCAATTGCTGAAGGTATTATTGATTACCTCCCCAAATTACGCGCTAATGAAGAAGGAAAAGTTACCTGTGCGGTCATACAGACTGAAGATGAATTAGCCGCAGCTGGAATGGTTGTAGGGGCAGGATGGGCTGGCGGTCGAAGCATGACCTGTACATCTGGCCCTGGAATTTCACTAATGTCCGAATTCATTGGTTTGGCATACTTTGCAGAAGTTCCTGGTGTGATCTGGGACATTAATAGAGCAGGGCCATCCACTGGATTACCTACTAGAACTCAGCAAGGTGACCTCTCGATGCTCTATGAGGCTAGCCACGGCGATACCAAACATATCGTCTTAATCCCAGGGAATATGGAAGAGTGCTTTGAATTTGGATGGAGAGCATTCGACATAGCTGAGCATTACCAAACTCTTGTATTTGGATTCTCAGACCTTGACTTAGGGATGAATCGCTGGATTTGCAAAGGATTTGATTACCCTGATGAAATGGATAGAGGAAAAGTAGTTCACACTCAGGAAGAATTGGATGCTATCGAAAATTACGGCAGGTACAGAGATGTAGATGGCGATGGAATTTGTTACAGGACATTGCCTGGTAGCGGACTTGACCCAATTCTATATCGTGGAACGGGTCATGATGAAGATGGAGTCTATTCAGAAAACCCTGATGTTTACGTTGCTAACATGGAACGCCTAAAGCGGAAAATTGATGGTGCTAGAACAACACTTCCTCAGCCCATTCTAAGAGAAGAAGAAAAGAAGCAAGTGGGAATTATCTATTACGGTTCAATGGAAAACACCATTCAAGAAATTGATGACATTCTAGAAGAAACTGGCCTTTCAGTTAGTCAATGCCGAGTTCGCTCTTTACCACTATCACCTGTGGTTGAAGAATTCGTTGCAAGCCATGAATTTGTGATTATCCTTGAAATCAACCGTGATGGGCAATTATATGGGATTCTACGTAAGGAATTGCCTATTGAATTAGTGCCGCGAGTTCATAGTGTTTCATACTCTGATGGGATTCCACCCCGGGCAACAATGTATGCGGATATGATTCAAGAAAAAATACAAGAAGTTAGAGGGGGATTTGAATGAAATTGAACGTCATTGATTTGCCTAAAGAAGATTATCAAGGGGGGCCTTCTTCACTATGCCCCGGTTGTGGCCACGACCAAATTTCAAAGGTGATCATCACTGCAGCTTGGGAAAATGGAATTGAGCCTGAAAAAGTTGCTAAAATGAGTGGTATTGGATGTTCATCTAAGACTCCAGCGTATTTCCTTGGTAAATCTCATGGATTCAATACTGTTCATGGACGAATGCCATCTGTAACTACTGGTGCAAATGTAACTAACAAGGAATTACAATTCATCGCGGTTTCAGGTGATGGCGATACTGCTAGCATTGGGATTGGACAATTTGTCCACGCAATTCGCAGAAATATCGACATGGTTTACATTATAGAGAATAATGGAGTTTATGGATTAACCAAAGGCCAGTATTCAGCAACTGTTGAAAAGGGCTCTACAAAACGTAAGGCACAAACAAATGAAACGCAACCAATTGATCTCTGTGCCATGGCAATTAATCTCGGATGTACATTTGTTGCCCGCTCATTCTCTGGCTCAAAAAAGCAGTTGACTTCTTTAGTTAAAGCAGCCATGAGTCACCGAGGAACTGCCATAATTGATGTGATTTCACCTTGTGTCACATTCAGCAACAATGACGAATCTTTCCGCTCCTATGGATATGTCAAAGAAAACCAATCTGAACTTCATTCCTATGATTACATTCCTAAGTTTAAGCCGATTACTGAGGTTGAAGTTCCTGAAGGCGAATACAAAGACATCACCTTATTTGATGGTAGTATTCTGAGGCTAGAAACTATTGGAGATGAGCATGACCCCACAGATGCTGTTGCCGCTCTATCACATATTCATAGAGCTGAACAAGAACAGCGCCATGTCACAGGATTATTGCACTACAATCCCGAACCAAAGACACTCTGTGAATCTCTTGATTTGCCAGAGACACCACTCACTAATCTTACAGGAGAACAAATTCGACCAAGTGAAGAGGATCTAGCCACATTACTTGCTAACTTCCGTGCTTAAGACTGAATACCGAATGCCTTCTCCAAGAAATATGGGACCCACGTTTACCATCGGCCACGCTAATGCTAGTGATGAGTTGGTGCACACATCAGTGGTGCCACAATTTGGACTTGGTACTTTTCTTATGAAAGAAATTGGAGAGTGCAAACAGTCTGTAATGAGTGCCTTAAAGTTAGGCTACAGACATATCGATACTGCAATGGCGTATGAAAATGAGCACGAGGTTGGCCAAGCGATTTCTAAAGCGATTTCTGAAGGAATTATCACTCGGGATGAATTATTTGTCACAACAAAACTTCGCCGCCCTCATGCTATTGGATTTGAGGCGGCGAGACAACGCTGCCAGGAATCCCTAAAAAATCTCAGCTTGGATTATGTTGACCTCTACTTGGTACATGCCCCCCCTGAAGATCCTAAGCATCGTGGACCAACATGGAAAGGAATGGAATCTTGTCTTGAAGAAGGTTGGACTAAGGCGATTGGTGTTTCCAATTATGGCGCACACCATCTCGAGGATATGCGCTCGTATGCAACCTTAATGCCGGCTGTCAACCAAATAGAAATTCATCCGTGGCTACAAAGAGATGCCCTACGCACCGCCACTGAAGCCACAGGGGCTACTGTAATGGCCTACTCGCCTCTTGCTAGAGGGCATAAAGTGGATGACCCGAAACTTGCATTAATTGCTGAAAAACTCGGTTGTACTCCAGCTCAAGTTGCAATCAAATGGTGCTTGGATGCAGGTTGTATCACAGTACCGAAATCTAGCAATCTTAAGAGAATTGAAGAAAATCTTGGCTCACTAAAAATTGACCTATCGACACAAATAGAGGAACTACTTGCGCTAGATGAGAGTTATATTTCAGGTTGGGACCCTACTTCCGAAGCATGAGGGAATTCAATGGATTGGTATTGGTGGGCACTAATTGCGATGTTTGTCATAATATTGATTCCAGGCGACCCAATTAGTTTGTTAATCGCTTGGCTTGGTGATAAATGGCTCAATGAATTCGAAGAAAAAGGGATTTATATTTCAGAAACAAGAAAAGAAGATGGCGAAAATTGAGGCTTTTGCAAATATTCCTCTTTCGGTTGGCTTGAAATAACCGAGGCTACTCGCCACCACCACTGATAGCCCCTTAGTGTAGCGGTCCATCATCTGTGACTCTGGATCATAGGACTCCAGTTCGAATCTGGAAGGGGCTACTTTCATCTATTCTAAATTAGGCGATATGCATATTTAGAAACCCATCCAATCATCAAGAGAATCATGAACCATGCAAGAGAAATTCGCGCTATACGTGAAGTGATTGCCTTCCTTTTCTGCTCTTTTTCAATCTCTTCAAGGAGCGGAGCCATCGGGTCATCTCTGCTCATGTTCTCGCGAAAGGTGCAATAGATTTCAAGCAGAGGGCGCGTGGGATGGTCAATGAGCGAGATTCCCGATGGATTTGTGCCGCCTGCAAAAGAGGCTGCTAATATCCGTCCATCAGCATCTTTAGTAGCAACTCGCGATGGACCTAATGGGATTGAAATACTCTTTTGTCATAGAGTACCACAAATGCCTTCATTCCCTGATTTTTGGGCATTCCCTGGAGGAGGTGTCACACATTTTGACCATGCATCTGCTGAAGCATTAATCGGTTTTTCAAACGATGATAGGGGGGCTGGTTTGGCCTGTTTAATGAGGGAAATGGTCGAAGAAGTTGGTTGGGCTCCTGCATCTGATGGAATAATAGAAGTAGGCTCTGAAATTCGTGCAAAGGTTGTCAATGATGGAAAAAAATGGCATCCTCTTGCCGAGGTAGGCTCACTTCCTGCAGATACTTCAAGATTCAGTCTGATTACTACTCGCACCACGCCACCACTTTCGCCAATGCGGTTTGCCAATCAATTCTTCCATCTACACGACCCTTCCCCGCCTGAACCAACCCTGCCTGATGGGAGAAGTGAGTTTGATGACATGTGTTGGCTAACTCCAGATGCTGCACTCGCTGCTTGGGAAAAATCTGAAATGAGAATTCCACCGCCACTAATCACCTTACTTCGTGATCTTATTTCTGCATTAAAAGAAGCAAAAAATGGTAGTATTGATGAGGCTGTATCAATCCTTGCAACTAACCCACCAAAAGGAAGCCATCGAATAGAATTCGCCCCGGGCGTTGAATGTATTCCAGTCCCGACAAACACCTTGCCTCCAGCAACACACACTAATTGCTACATTCTTGGGAATCCTGGTGGCGAACATGTTGTTGTTGACCCTGCACCCCATACAAACGATGGGCTCGAATTTCTCAAACAAAAAATTAGGGTGGTGGAAAATGCTGGCGGTCGCATTATTGCTACAATATTCACTCATAGACATCTAGACCACATAGGGAATCTCGAAGAAATATCAAAAATATATCAAGCACCTATCTGGGCCAGTGCTGAGACTCTAGAGGCCATTCCATACAGCGATGAAAACAGGGCTCTAGTGGATGGTGATGAGTTTACATTGAGTGGTGATAATTGGTATGTGTTAGATACCCCTGGACATTGCCCCGGACATATTTGTCTTTCAGGCGAAGTTGGAATAATTTCAGGAGATATGGCAGTAATGATTGGAACCATACTTGTACCCCCTAATGATGGAGACATGGCACAATATATTGCGAGTTTAGAAAAAATACGCGACCTAAAACCACCAATGCTCTTCCCTTCACATGGGCCACTATCACCTGTTCCTGAGAGATTACTAAATCACTATATCACTCACAGAAAGTCTAGGCACGCTAGAGTATTAGATGCAATAAATAATGGAATAAATGAAATTTCGACGATCGCTGATTATGCCTACGAAGATACACCCAATGCACACCCAATTCTCAAGGTTGACCAAACCCTATCCCACCTACACACACACGAAAGAGATGGTAATGTTAAACAGATTCAAGGCAATTGGCATCTTGCAGACTAAATGAGGGGATGAGATGGTCACAAATAATTCTGAAGCCAAATTTAATCCTCAAATTTGTGAGTGTAACAATGTCCCAATTAGTGAATGTAAAGATACTGGGTGTTTGAACTGCGATTGTGATACATATTTACCAAAATGGTTCTGTTGGACTTGGCCTAGTTCGTTTTGGTGGTGGGTACTTTGGTCAGCTGGATGTGTGTTGTTGGGATTTGGATTATTTTCTAGCATAACATCATTATTAGGCACTAAAAGTGGAACAGGTTTGATTCCATTACTTTTGTGCGCACCTGGCTTATTTATGATGGGATTTGCTAGCCCCAACCCATTCCAACAAATGATGAATGTTGCAGTTCCCAATACTCAAGTAGGTGAATGGAATGTTGATCCAAAGCCACCAATGGAGAAATCACAATGGCATTTAAACAGGCTGGAATGGAATGAGAAGTTGGAAGAATGGATTCCTAATCCATTGGCTAGATATGAACAAGATGGCCCCACTATTTCTGTGACTCAAGAAGGTGAGGAATGGATTTTATTATTGGATGATGAAGAAATGGGTAGGTTTGATTCTGAAATAGAAGCATCAAAGGAAATGATGAAATCATTGAAAAAATCTGACAAATTAGATGCGCAGGAAATGATATTTTCCGAACACCCTCGCCATAATCGTTTCAGAGCCCTATTTAATGCGTCGCCACCTCAATTTTCCGCCACCTTTTTCCTTTACATTTTTTCTGTGTTGTTTCTAATGGGTGGTTGGTTTGGTTTACCTAAGGATGCAAGAATCGAATTATTTGGAATTACTGTTGGATTGATGTTACTTGGAGCAGCGAACTTGTCAATTTCATTTTACAAGAATAAGAAAATCTTGGAAGCATGGGATACAGTAACTTCAATTGTGAAATTTGTTGATGCTGGCCACAATGAATTTGTTGGGCAAGTTCGCCCAATTAACGATGTTTCAAATTCAGTATTGCATGTTGATGGCTGCAAAGACAAGAGTTGGACATTCAGAGATTTAGCTGTGTGGTCATGGTCTTATGACGCTACAGAAACATGGACCGAACGATATTACGATTCTAATGAAAAGAAATGGAAAACGCGAACTAGAAGAGAAACAAGGCATGTTCGTGGTGGCAACCATGTTTCGGATTATCTACTACATGATGGGACTGGGGGGATTTTAGTAAAAACATCTACTTTTGAAGATTTCAACACAGGTCCTGCAATATGGTCTAGTAATAAACGTGGTAAGAAGGGATGTGGGCCTTATGATAGACCACGACATGGCGGATCAATGAGCCATGATTGGTCATTGTATGCACTCGCTTTTGGAGACCCTACCTATGTCATGGCTAGAGTAACAAATAGGCCGCATGATGATATCCCTAGGGGAACTGTTGCAGAAAACGCCAGTAGAGTACATCACACACTGATGGCTATTGGGGAAGATGCACCGCGTAGGCATGCTAGGATATTGAAGGGGACTGAGTTTTCAGTCTTGAAGCCAAAGAGGTCGGCATTTGGAAACTTTGGACCTTCGGCTTTGCTAATTATTTCAATGCTAATCGTGCTGATGACATCAATGTAATATTATTCAGCTTCAGCCATTTGTTCCTTTAGTGCTGCAAGTTCTGCCTTTGCTTTCATCAGTTCTGTCTCAGCCTCAATTGCAGCGATTTCATCCTTTAATTCCTCGGTTTTCAAATCTGCTTCTGATTGCTTTGACTCTACAAAACTACCAAGACTTGCTCTGCGGTCAAACATCTGTTCAACTTGCTCTCTAGAGTATATATCAAACAAATCTGCACGCTCGAATCCAAACATTCGGGCAACAAGTAATGTGGGAAACATCTCTGTAACGGTGTTGTAATTCTTTGCTGCTTGATTGTATTCTTCAACTTCATTCGCCATCTTTGCTATTGCTTGAACACCTTCTTCAAGTCCAGCAACCAAAACATTGTGAGAAGTTAGTTGTGGGTTATCTTCTGCAAATGCAAGAACTTGGGGGATGACAGAATCTAGCAAACCATTTGCTGCCATCATGTCTCCTCTATTGCCACTGCTTTTTGCTTC
>DASCSU010000057.1:0-10252 GCA_034399495.1 Candidatus Thalassarchaeaceae archaeon | reverse complement strand
TGGTTAACGCTGGCCTCTATCTAGTTGCCCGCTTTGTTCCTTTCTTCGATGTTACAAGTCATGGGCATGGAGTTGAAGGGCTTGGTGACGTTGCAATTTTGATTGCATGGGTAGGTGGAATAACAGCCTTCATGGCGGCTATCATTGCATTTGTTCAAAACGACATCAAGAAGGTCTTGGCGTACTCAACTATGAGTCAACTTGCTTACATCTTCACCGGTCTTGGAGTCGCTCTCTGGTTTTACAATCATGGAGAACACCACGCTGCAGTAATTGCTTTTGGCGCTTCAATGTTCCATCTATTCAACCACGCTATGGCTAAAGGAATGTTGTTCATGGCTTCAGGCTCAGTAATACATGAGATGCACCATGCACACCATGATGCCCATCATGATGATCATGGAGATGAATTTGATGCTCAAGATATGCGTAATATGGGTGGTTTAGCAAGTAAACTGCCTATTACTTCAACTGCAATGGCAATTGGTTCAGCCTCGATAATTGGTATTCCTCTAATTGGAGGCTTTTGGTCAAAGGAAGGCATAGTTGCTGAAACCTGGAATGCTGCTGCATTGCATGGTGGAACTTGGCTACTAGTGCCGGCTTTCTTGATTCTGTTAACTGCTGGAATGACAGGATTCTACATGACGCGCATGTGGATGATGACATTTGCAGGTAAGCCAAAGACAGAGTATGCGGAAAATGTACATGAACAGACACCATGGATTCCTACTCCACTAATCACTCTAAGCATCATCTCATTGCTAGGTGGTTTTGTTTTGGCAGTTCTTGGCGCCACACATTGGCTTGGAGAAGCAGAAGCACTTGGTACAGCCATCCATGAGCATGGAATGGTAGTCGCAATTCTAGATGCAATTGTTCATGCGTTCCTACCAACGGAAATGTTCCTCTTCCTCATCACATGGGTTGCCATTACGATTTCATTAGTAGTAGGTCCAGCAATGGCAATGCGTATTCACGGTGGCCGATTGAATAGTGGTGAAACAGCACCACGGTTGATATCATGGATATTGCCACTTTCATCCAAGTTTGGAAGAGTAAATGTTGATGACTTGGCAAACTCAGGTTTGGCAGATGCGTTGCATCGCCGCCTTTACTTTGATGAATTATATGAGTGGGTAATTGCAAAAACAGTCATTCCTTTAGCCCATGCACTTTCATGGTTCGACAAGAATGTTGTTGATGGTGCCATTAAGGGTATTGAATTTGGTACTCAGAAGATTAGTAGAGACGTTAGAAACTTGACAACAGGAAGTGCCTCTGATTACATCATGGTAGCAGTAATTGGGACCTTCAGTATCTTGGTATTACTATGGGGGGTGATTTGAGTGGATTTGACAATGTTTGGTAATCCTCTGACTATCTTGACTCTGGGTCCAATTTGTGCTGGCCTTGCATTTATGCTAGTTGCGTGGGCTGCTCCACCTTCAAAGAGAAAAGAAATTTCTCAATATATTCGATTGTTGATATTTGCCTTTTCTTTGCTTCTTCTTTCTCTTTCAACATTGATGTTCCTAGAGTCATATAGCGGAATATCTTGGACTTCACTTGGCTTGAACCAGTACGTCTACGATAACTGCGCTAACGCAGAGGTTGCTATTGAGGCAGGTGGGTGTTCATTGGTAGATGGCTTTGGCGTTTCATGGCACATAGGTGTAGATGGGCTATCTTTCCCAATGGTTTGGCTCACTACCCTTCTAATTCCTATTTCGATACTCGTTGAGTGGAATGCAAAGAAGGGCGCTCAATTCCACAGTCTTATCCTCATGATGGAGGGTGCATTGATTGGAGTGTTCGTATCTCTTGATTTGTTTGTTTTCTACACTTTCTGGGAATTGACTTTGATTCCAATGTTCTTCCTCATTCTACTTTGGGGAGGTGAAGATCGTAAGTATGCAGCACAGAAATTCTTCATCTATACTTTCACTGCTAGCGTGTTGATGTTGCTTGGAATCCTTGTGATGTATTACTATACGCGAGTTCCTGTATGGGAGGGTAATATCACAGGCCGTGCTTTCGATATCACCTTGATGGCCTCGTCATCAAACAACTTAGGTTCTGCCTTCCTTGGTGGTTTTGGAATGCAGAAAGCAGTCTTCTTACTCTTGTTGGTTGGATTTGCTGCTAAAATGCCTTCAGTACCAGTTCATACTTGGCTACCAGATGCTCACGTGCAAGCACCTACAGCTGGTTCTATGTTATTGGCCGGTGTGATGCTAAAAATGGGTGCTTACGGCTTCTTACGCATTGCTGTTGAATTATTACCTGCTGCTATGGTACATTATCAACTTCTACTGATAATTCTTGGAATGGTGAGTTTAGTCTATGGAGCGATGGTATGCTTAGGTCAAACTAACCTGAAACGTATGGTTGCATACTCATCGGTTTCACATATGGGATTAATCTTCCTAGGAATTGCCACAATGCAACCATTAGGAATTGCTGGTGCAATCTTCATGATGCTAGCACACGGTGTTATCTCCCCCTATCTCTTCGCTGTTTGTGGCGCATTCAAGCACCATTATCACACTCTAGAAATTGGCTCAATGCGTGGAATTGCCAAGTTCTCACCATGGCTTGGTGGCCATATGATGACTGCATGGATGGGTAGCCTTGGATTGCCTCTTATGGCAGGATTCGTAGCAGAAGTTGCCATTATGATTGCCTTCTGGTTAGCCTTTGGTTGGTGGGTAATTCTGCCTGCTCTAACTCTCATAATCACCGCTACATACTATCTTTGGAGTATGCAGAGAACAATCTTTGAGGGCGGTGACGAGGGTGAGCTTCCAGATACATTACATGATGAGCCAGTGGATATTTCTTGGCATGAGAATGCTGGAATGTTTGTTCTAGCTGTATTTGCGATTATTCTTGGTGTCTTACCATTCCTCTTCTTCGATATGATGTCAGCTTATTCCACTGATTTTGTCTCAGAAGTTCTTCTTGATGTATTGAATGAGGTGAAACCATGAGCGCACTCACTTTAATCTCGGATCCGCAGACTGCTACTGTTCTGTTACCAGAGTTTACTCTGATAGTTGGTATTGTGTTGTTAATACTCGTCCCTAATCTAGGTAAGGGCACTTTCCGTCTACCCATACCAAACACGAATATTCGTTTACCCTATCTCTTCGGTGGTGAGCGTTTTGCATTCACTTCGAGCCCTCGTATTCCAGGAGTAATCAGTGTCTTCACCTTACTTTTCTCAACGGCGTTAGCATTGTGGAGTCAAATGGAGAACCCATTGTCTGAATCCAATATTTGGTGTATTGCAACGACTGGAGAGGCGTTCAGTTCGTGTGCAGGGATGATTGAACCAAGTTTGCTGAAAATAGATGGTTTCAGTCGTTTACTAGAGATTGTATTCTACGGTGCATTGATGCTTTGTGGTGTGGCAATGTGGAGCCGAATGCCGGCTACACCACGCTTCATGATTCACGCACAAGTTCTTGCGGGAAGAAGGGAAGATGAGCGCATAGGGAAACTACTCGACAACCGCAGACAAGTAGACTTCCATCTTCTTTTGTTGATGGTGGCATTAGGAATGTCAGTAGTTGCTCTAGCAAATGATCTATTTGTCCTATTCATTGGTCTAGAGTTAGCATCTCTCTCATCTTATGTTCTAGTTGCTTTCATGAAAGAAACTGACGAGGCACCAGAGGCTGGAATGAAATACTTCATTGTCGGTTCCGTTGCTTCAGCAATAGGGCTTTATGGAATCTCTTTGCTATACTTGTGGAATGGTAATTTGCAGATTCCAGACTTAGCTGCAAATTGGCAAGCGATGGATGGAATTGATCCTCTAGCACTTGCAGGTCTTGGATTCATAATTGTTACAATTGGATTCAAGGTTAGCTCTGCACCATTCCATTTGGCTGCACCTGATGCCTACTCTGGTGCGGCTAGTCCAGTTGCGGGGCTTCTAGCAACAGCTTCCAAAGCAATGGGATTCGTTGTATTACTCAGAGTTCTTGTGGCAATTACAATGCCTGAGAGCGGAGAAGCATTTTGGGTCCCAATCATTGGATTACTAGCTGCAGTAACTATGACTTGGGGTAACTTCGGTGCACTATCAAGTGAGAATCCAAAGCGAATGTTGGCATATTCATCAGTTGCCCACGCTGGCTACCTACTTGCTGCGGTTGCAGCGTTAGGAATCAACGCTTCAAGAGAAGGTGATCATGTGGTGGCAGAACTAATTGTAGCGGCTATGTTGTTCCATCTAACCGTACTTGTGCTGTTTAAGTTAGGCTCTTTCCTAGTCCTCTCTATGTTAGAGAGTGAAGGGCGCGGTTCTAGGTTGGAAGATTTGTATGGGTTAGCGAAAAGGGAACCACTCATTGCAACTGCCCTATTCATCTTCATGTTGTCATTAGCTGGGGTTCCACCACTTTCTGGTTTCCTTTCAAAACTGCTACTTGTTAGTGGAATTATTGATGCTACAGTCCACAATACAATGTCATTCGATGAGGGAGTCGTGGCAGCCATCCGCTCACTTCACTGGGTATTCTTCCTTGCATTACTAGTATTTTTGAACAGCGCACTTTCCCTTTTCTATTACTTGCGTGTTGGTTGGGTAATGTTCTTTGAGGAACCTGCTACCAAGAAGAGGTTGGTCTATGCTCCATTCTTACGTATTACCATCATGTTGTGTATGGTAGGTACGCTTGCCTTTGGAATTGGCCCGTTAGCTGATCACTTACTGACGCTTGTCAGTAATGCGGCCACTACATTCTTTGGTTGAATTTACAGATTGTAGTTACAATCACTATTGATTGATTATGGCCGTGCAACAGGCTGCCAATTCTTCAATTGAAATGATATGGGCGCGTGAGAAAAGCCTCTTTTCCGGGTCATCTAAATTACGTCGAGAATGCCTTTCATCAGCATCTTTTCCTTTCTTTACAATCGTCCAGAGTTTTTTTGTGGAAGTGACATAGATTTTCTCTGAATTAGCCATTACCCACCAATCAGCCTTTTTTCTTGACAAACCAAATCCAGAGGCTTTCCACTTAGAATCACGATCCGAGCGTTGTTCTAGCTCTAGATAATGAGCGCCGGAATCAAGAGATATTTCATCAAATCGAATAGCTATTTTGCTTCCATCAGGGGCCACCATATCCCAGCCCTCATTTTTGTGTTCTCCTGCTAAATGAGTCCAGCCCATTTTTTCAGCAACCAACAGTTCTTTTTCAAGAATAGGCACGCTCACATTAACTCCTCAATATCTCAGATGGCGTCATCTGTTTTGAGTACCGCGCATATTTCACATCATTTTTGACTCCAACCGTTTATAGGGGCGTGTTGGTCGGTTGGAATCGTGGGACGTCGTAGAGAGGAGACTGTAGACAAAGAATTGCTTGCCCAGATGGAATCTGGTGACGAGAAGATACGTGTTAAAGTCCCCAATGAGCGAGTTAACGAGATGTTCGCCATAGCAGACCAAATATTAGGAGGCCGTCGAATTCGAGCCATTTGTGCTGATGGGGAAGAGAGGATTACTCGAATACCAGGCAAGATGCGTCGCAGACAATGGGTTAGTGAAGGCGATTTGATTATCATCCAACCATGGGATTTTCAACCTTCTAAGGCAGATGTTAAGATGCGTTATTCAAAGACTCAGGCAGCCTATCTTTCTCGTAAAGGAGTACTCCCCGAGATTGTAGATGTCTTTGGAATGGGTAAAGATGAACACTCTGGAAGCGATGATGGCATTTGGTCTAGTGGCGAGGAAGAAGTTGCATCTGAAGAAGAGGCTCCTGTAGAAGAAGAATCTGAAGAGGAACCTGAAGACGAGGCGTGAAAAAGAGGGGATGGCCATAGCGCGCAGGAAGGGCGCATAGCGCCGGTCAACCAAGCGTGATTGGACTGACTTAGCAAAAGAACAGGCGAAAACCAATCTTGATGCATTTCCAGACCAAGATTGGTCTGAGTTTGAGGCCGATGATGAGCGTACTGATATTGAGAAGCACGAAATTTCAATTGACAAACAACTTGAGAAACTAGATGATGCAGGTTCGAAATATCACTGGATGAAAGAGAAAAAATATGCTCAGATGTTTAGTAAAATTGAACATAAACTGACAGGTGCTCTTGGTAAGGGTCAGTATGATTGGGTAGATCGTCGAGTCTTTGACCAGGTGTTTGACCAATCTACTTTGATGGCAGTCTACAAATTAATGCAACAGGATCACATTAACACCATCGAATGGCCGATAGCAAGAGGAAAAGAGGCACATGTATTCTTTGCTACATCACAATCTGGCCCAATTGCAGTGAAGATTTTTCATACTAGTAATGCGGTATTCAAAGGATTGATGCAATATATTGAGGGTGACCCAAGATTTGGTGGATTACGCCGCCGCCATAGAGAATTGGTGAAGGTCTGGGTACAGAAAGAACATCGAAACTTGACTAGAATGAGAACGAATGGTGTTCGTGTACCTGAATCTCTAATTACACATAAGAATGTGCTTGTGATGGAGTATTTGGGTGATAAGAATGGCCCCTCTCCTAGGTTAAGAGATGTAGAAATTGAAGAGCCCGAAGAATTATTCAATTCACTACTTGAACAACTACGAATCATTTGGCAAGAAGCGGGCCTTGCTCATGCGGATTTTTCAGAATATAATATCATGATTCACAAAGGTGAGCCTTGGATAATTGATGCGGGACAAGCTGTTGTTCAGAACCATCCGAAGGCAAAGGAATTCTTAGTTAGAGACGTTACAAGACTTGTTCAATGGGCAAATCGAAATGGTGTAGAGGCAGATTTAGCAGAGTCAACACTCTATGTTATTGGCGGATAGATTACCACCAATGATGCATTTAACTAGACATTTAGTTAGGGGTTGGCTTCAAAGAGGGGCGGTAGGTCGGGGTGTCCTATGGAGACGTCTGTCCGAGTACCAAAAGACCGCATAGCGGTCTTGATTGGCAAGGGTGGAGCGACACGTAAAGGTCTAGAGAAGGCTGCCAAAGTAGCCCTTGAAATTGACTCTAATAGCGGCGATGTTTCGATTACTTGGGACCCTGCAAAAACAGACCCAGTTAAGATGATGAAGTTCCCAGAACTCATCAAGGCTATTGGCCGTGGAATGTCTCCAAAAAAGGCAATTAAACTAATGGAAGATGATTGCTATTTCCAACTTTATGATATGCGTGAATGGGTAGGGAAACAGCATTTACAGCAGAAGAGAATGCGAGGTCGTCTAATTGGAAGTGAGGGTAAGATACGTCGTTTCATAGAGAGTAACACTGGTTGTGAAATGGCTGTTTATGGCAGTACGGTTGTTATAATCGGCGATGAAGAAGGCCTCCCATTAGCTAGTAATGCTGTTGAACGAATCTTACGTGGTTCTGAACATGGCACTGTAATCAAGGCCCTTGAGAGGGAAAGGCGTGATAGAAAGATGGCTGCTAGAAGGCTTGAGTACATTCAAGAGAAGGGAGATTCCGACGAAAGTGGATTTGAACACCTTGTACCAGGGCTAGCAGAAGCGCGCCAGAGAAGTCGCCGTTACAAGTCATCACAGATTGATCCTGAAGACAAAGAGGCTGTAGCTGAAATGATGGATTTAGCAGAAGATGAATCAGTTTCTTGGTCAGAAGAGTGAATTCCTTCACCGTTCTTTCTTGTGAGCCAGTACCCTATCCAAATACCAGCAAGTGCGATGACAATTAGGGATGGCGAAAATGAGGGCACAGCGCCGACCATATTCTGACTAGCTCCCTGTACGACCATGTAAGCGTCATTGTTTGCTTCATCTCGCTCTGAAACAGCATCTTCTGGGTCTACAGTTAATCGAATATCATATTCTCCTTCGTTCAGAACATTGACTGTCCAAGACATTTCTTCCTGCATATCGTATAGTGCAATTGGTGGTAAAGTCCTAGTTTCCATAGTTGTCCAACTAACATCACTATTTCTGTCAGCAGGAGCTGTCTGTAACTGAACAATTACATTCCCAGCATATGCTTCGTTACTTACTAGAATGGAGGTGATCGTAACTTCCCCCTCCGAGCCAGCTCGAACAACCAATCTGTCTACAGATGCAGAATCCCATGAGAAATCAAAGCTTGGAAAGACCACAAAATGTTGAGTTGCAGAGTTGTCACTATTTCCAGCGTTATCTACCATGACTGCTCTAAGTGAGAGAAATTGTCCTTCCTTAGTAGACCAGTCGATTGATGCGGATAGAGTAGTGGATAGGCCTAATCCTACATCAACCCATGAGCTTGTGATATCTGGAAATTCACCAATGCCATCTGAGTCAAAACCATACTGAATTTTCGTATTAGTGAGATTAATTCCAGATAAAGCATCACTTGCTTGTACTTCTATATCGATCCCACCAGATAGAGCAGTTGTCAATTCTGGAACAATCCAACCTCCGGCAACTGGTGCATTATGATCGATTTTCAGTGTGTAATTGATGGCCTCCCCTCGATTACCCACATAATCCACAGCTCTGAATTGAATCAACCGCACTCCTTCTTGCAAGGAAAACGAACCCGCGCCACCTGAACCAATGGAGGTCCACGAGGAGTCTGTAGAATCTCTAACTTCATATCCGTTAATTCCACTTCCACCATTATCACTAGCACCATTGAACAAATTGGAGAAAATAAGAGTGTACCCATTGTTCCAATCTGAATTAATTGAAAGAGAGGGGGTACCAATAGTTGGGCCAATATTATCAATCCCAAGGTATCTTGTTTCACTAGTTGATAATCCGCTAGCATCGTACACTGTTAATTGGGGATTCCATGTGCCTTGAGAGGGGAATGCCCCAGTTGTCCAATCCCATCTATAAGCTAGAAAACCAGGGCCATCATTAGATGGAACTCCAGGGCCAGGTACATTTGATAGAGTGGCGTGGTCAAGGTTTGCATCGTTAGCATTCCATGTTAATGATAGTGTTCCATCACTTGGTAAAGAGAACCATGCGCGACTAGCGAGTGAGATGCCGGTCCCATAATCCGGATTTTCTATGACGAAGGCAAGATTGCTGGGATTAGTGTTGTCAACAGTGAAATTTGCTCCATTTGTCACACCAGTGGATCCTCCATTATCCCATCCTTCAAGACGTAGTTGGTAATTTCCATCATTTACAGCAGATGAATCCCAATTATGAATCCATGACGAAGCAGATGTGATATTTGTTATAGTAACCCAACCATTCCCATCGTTTAATTCGAGACTAGCGGCGTTAAGTCCACTAGTAGTGGAGACTACAATAGTAACAGTGCCTGACACAAATTCACCTTCAGACGGACCTGTTCCAAAGGTTGGGGGGGCACTCTTTGCTCCGGTTGCACTTACTTCTGCTAGAGGGATTAGTGCTAAGATGAAAAGCGCGGTAAGGGCGATAGTTACTCCAACGCGTCGCATGAGCACCAAACCGAGGACACCTGACCTTCACCTTCAACCCTTTCATCCCTGTTTGCTTGCGCATCACTTTGTGATGCGTTAGGGTTTTCTACAACATTCATGCAATAGAGTTGAAGTGTGGCCGGTGACCTCGTTAATACATGAGCCGGGGTCGAACCCTATCCGTATCCCTTCTGTTACTGTTGGTTTTACTATCTCCAGTGGTTACATCTGAGAGTGCAGGTGATGTTTCTTTTAGTGCTGAAAGCATCAATATTTCACCATCTAACCCGGTTGAAGGTGATGATGTAGATTTTACTGTGACATTAACTAATTTAAATTCAAGTCAGATTTCTGGAGTTGATGTTTCACTACATCCTGAAAGTAATCAAAATACAGCTTTTCATCAAGAATCTGTTTCAATTTCAGCATCTGGCTTTGTTCAAGTTACAGGTACTTGGGCAGGCATTTCATTTGGTTCCCATTCAGTTGTATTAGTAGTCAGTCATGATGGGGCAACAGAATCGGTATCCAAATCATTCAATGTTGATGGATTAGTTGACTTAGTGGCCTCAGATATTCAAATTACCCCAAATACCGACCTTCACCAGGGCGATGTGGTATCTTTATCAGTAAATGTGACTAATATGGGCAATCTTAACGCTCCATCATCACATTTGTTAATCCAACTTGATGGGGGTCTGCTTTCAGAGTTGGCAGTTCAACCATTACCAGCGGGGGCATCAACATTAATTCAAACTACATTCAATGCACCAGTTGCAGGCACTCATCAGATCACTGCTATTGCTAATTCAGGAAATGATAGTATTGTAGAGGGCAATACAGGCAACAATGGAG
>DASCSU010000056.1:0-10622 GCA_034399495.1 Candidatus Thalassarchaeaceae archaeon | reverse complement strand
TGGAATGGATTGGTCTGATACTGCAGTTGAGGCTTGTAATAGACAGATGAAAGCAATATGGAATCTTGCTCGAGATATGTTGTCTTGGGGTGACGACACATCAACTGTAGATTCTTGGTTGGTTACACAATTCGAAGTTAGGAAAAAAGAGTGGGTTACTGCAATGGATGGAGTAAATCTTAGAGCCGCTGTAATGCTTAGCCATTACGAAGTTTACTCTGACTTAATTTGGTATCAGCGAAGAGGTGGTAAAAATGGAAATGTCGTTCGATCTCTCCTTCTTGATTGGTCTGAAATGTTACATCCCGCTACGCCACATATAGCTGAAGAATTGTGGTCAGTTGCAGGTGGAGAAGGACTTGTTGCAGCCCACGTCCTAAATTTCAATGATGAAGTAAATGGCGATACAGCAATTCTAGCTAGAGAATTGTTCATCCAATCCTTCATTGACCAAGCACGACAGATGAAGGAACTCGCTGAACGCCATCTTGAAGGTAAGGCTACTTCTGTTACTATCCAGTGTGCTGAAGAATGGAAAGGCGAATTAGTGCGTACCGGTATTGAATTACTTGAGAGTGATTTCCCCATGAAAGGAGCCATGGGTGAAATAATGTCACGTCCTTTTGCCCAAGATGCAGATATTAGAGGGTTAGTACCAGGGGCTTGGAAAAGAATCATGAAGCAATTGTATAGGTGGTCTCCAGCAGAAAGAAATGTGTTAAAAGAAAATCTAAACGAAATTGAAATACTACTGGATGCTACTGATTTCATTCGTACTGAGTTAGGGATTGAAAATGTGAATATCTATGCTGTTGGTGATGGTGAAGATATTGGGGGGAAGGCAAAGTTTGCTTTCCCTTCAGAACCAGGTATCGCATATCTATGAATTAGCCACCTAATTCCTTCATCACTTGGGCCGAGGTTGAAAAGGGAGGGGCTATTCGCATACAATAAGTGAACAGAGACGACAGGAAAGACGACAACCACCAATCGAATGATAAAAACAGTAATCGAAATCGTGGACGCAACCAGCGTAAAAGTGGTAGAAGAAGGAACTCTTCGGATAAAGGTAGTAAAAGAAACAGCCAATATTCTGAGAGGCTAAATGAAGCAAGGGAAAAAGCAAAAGTAAGGTTTAGTACCACACCTATACCCTTGGGTTTCCCAGATAATATAGATCCTGAACCAGTAAATATCTCAATTGATTGGCCTACAAATCCAATAAGACAAAATGTCGAGAGAAAAGTGCGTGACTTGGTTACCATCCCTGGTGAATGGGGATTCCTAGATGATGATGCTGTAGAAATAATTGCTAAACGATTAGAACCTCACAACATGACAATTGAACAGGGACTTTCATTACGCAAAGCACTGATGCAAGAGAAGGCTGTATATGGGCACCACGATATGATGGGGCGAGCGAACACCTTTCGAAAAAGATATGATGAGGGGGAATCTGTCCTTCAACTTTCACGCCGCTTTGATTTCCCCCCCGTAGCAATTTTCAGAGCAATTCTTACATCTCGTGGATGGTCTAAAGTGAAAATAAGAGATTCATTAAGGCAACCTGATAAAAAAATGTCAAAGAGAGATGTGGATGAGTTTCGTAAAGCTGAGGAAAAGGATAGAGTTACCAATGTCGATCAAGGAGACACTGCAATAAAAGCAGATCTTTTCGAAGTTGTAGTTGGAAACTATCTAGATAAACATGGAATTAACTATCGAAGACAAGAAGATTTGCTTAAAGAACAACAAAAAGAACACGGCAGACCTGTCAACACACCTGATTTCCTGATAATGGATAAACTAGAGGTTAATGGAGAGCAAATTGCTTGGATTGATGCTAAGAACTTCTATGGCGCTAATCTTTCATTCACCAAGAAAAAGACAAGAAAACAAATGAATAGATACATCGATGAATGGGGCTTTGGAGCCATTGTTTATCGTCACAGTTTCTGTGATGCCGTTAATATTCCTGGGGTGCTAAAACTTGACCATACGCCACTTGATATTTCAATTATGAATCCAGATGAATGAATTATCTGAGTGTATTATTTGACAAATGTACAATACGACTTTGTAAATCTGCAAACTCCAATTTCTCTGTCATGGATTTTATTTCATTAACTGAAAAACTCGATTGAGTATTATTTGGAATAATTACCACACTTTCACCAAGCATACATAGAAGAGCGGTTGCATTAACATTTGAAGCGGTGATTGCATCATTTGTAATCTCAATTAATTCAGCACGTCCAGCATCTGAAGACAATCCCGATTGCTCTGCAAAAATTTTAGATGAATCTAATATCTCATTCCAACGATTCAAATTCCAATCGCCTAAAAGAAGAGGTGCAATGACCTCTTCCCCACAATCGCGTATGCGTACTTTCCATTCGGGATTATCAATATAGGAAGATGTATGTCTTGTTTTTGTGTTTCTCCAAGTAACTAACATTTGTATTGGATGATGCCATGATTCAACCTCGCCATTACCACCATAATCTTCAGTTAGAAAGGGGCAACCGGGCTCTCTTCTAAGATCCACTCCACCAGCCCAAAGAGCTGCTACATCACCCAAACCACCAGATAATCTTCTCTCCACTAGATGAGCAATCTGGAATGAGCGGATGTGGGCAATGCTTGAATCTACGCCTAGTGCTTTTTGAAGAGCCATAGCGCAAGCAAGTGAACCTGCTGCAGATAATCCAAAACCTTGTTGTTGAGGGAGCGAACATTCTTGCTCAATTCTCCAATTATATTCCATTATTTCAGGGTTGAAAATAGATATTTCAGAAATAACTGCATTATGTAATTCTGTTAATTCATAATGTTCTTCAATTTTGTCTTTATTATTATGGCCCCATACTCTTACATTGCAGGTTGGTTGATCCGCATCAATACATAGGCCAACACCTCTACTCCCCTGATCTAATGGGTTATTTGATGTGTCTTGAATGCTAAAAAGCAATGTGATATGACCCGAAGCAGCGGCTTCTGCGTTTAGTGGCGCCACCATCGACACCCCGTGTTAATTGAAGCGCTTGAAATTATGTACTCAAAAAGCGTCAGCAATATCTGCGGTAAGCAATTCAAATCGGCTAGCCAGTTCCTTGTATGCTTGTTCAAAACATGTACGAGCACTCATTGAACCATCTGTCTGGAATTTGAAAATGTATTCTCCTTTGACATCCTCTAAAGTGATTGCACCATCAAATTTTGTTTCAAGATCAGTACCTGGACCTACGTGATTGAGATCATTTCTCAATAAATCTACTTTGTCGATGTCAGTCAAGGTTCCATCTTTATCAAAATCTTTAGCAACGATGCTTAAATCTAAGTCAAAGAGCATCTTGGAGCGTGTCTTGACATTGATTACTCCATGTTGGCGCGCTCTGAAAGTAACTCCTGAAACTGGTGAATACTTGGCATGGTCTCTCCCTCTACCCATAATTGCATAGAAGTAAGCATGTAGAACTTGACCCTCGTATAACTTAGTTAGAGGTATTTGTTTGAATTCATCAGGGATATCTAATCTACGGTCACCAATTACATTCAATTCCGATGCTTCAACAATTTTGCCACCCGCTTCACCAGATGATGAAATTGTGTATATGATTTGACAGGCCGGGCATCCGCGTTGGTCCTTTACCAAATCTTGACATTCGGGGCATTCATCTTGAAAGTGGAAATCTGCATGGAATGTTGGAATAGGTAACATAGCAAACCTGTGAGCAAGTTGCTCATCTGAAAGAGCAAAATTTGATTCAAAATATTCACCTGTTTCTTTATCTTGGAACATACCTAGTTCAATTCGCATTTGGTCAATCGCAAATTTAGGAACATCTGCAATCATCGTTCGGCGTAGTGCGTTCAAGAATGAACGGTCACTATTTGAAACTAGAATTCTCATTGAATTATCATTTTCTGAAAGTACTTTTAATTTTGGCATCTAATATCACCTCTATTCAAACTCGTCGTCCTCTTCTACCACCCTTGCGCTTGGTACCATCATGTGGCCTAGGGGTGCAATCTTCAATTCTCTGAACTTGAATTCCAGCTCGAGTAAGACTTCTTACTGCTTGTTGTGCGCCGGGTCCTGTGTTAGGGCTCTTATTACCCCCTTGTCCACGGTAACGGATGACTGCTTGGGTGAATCCTCTCTCTTGAATAGCCTCTGCTAGACGTTCTGCTGCACGGATAGCTGCAAATTGGCTACCTTTGTCACTACCTTTCTTGGTAACTTGTCCACCAGTGCATTTGGCAATTGTTTCAGCACCGGTCTGATCGGTCGCTGTCATCAATATATTATTGTAAGAACTGAAAATGTTGATGATACACTTGCGAGACATCACGATTCACCTCCACTAGCGTCAGAAGAACTGGGCGCAGCTTCAGCAGCTTCTGCCATTTCTTGGACTTCTTCAGATGAAGGAGCCCTGCTATTAGTTAGTTCTAAAGTCGACTCTTCTTCATCGTTAGCATAATCTGCTTGTGAGCGAATAGATTCAATTTCTAGTCTTAGTGCGTGCTGTTCATTAGCAAGTTCTGAAAATGAACTGTATTGTAATACAGCTTCTTCCTCCCTAGTAACGATATACCCTGGAACTGTCATGACTTGATCGCCGATGGATATGTGTCCATGAATGAGTAATTGCCTCGCTTGCTTTGGACTTGCTGCAAGCCCCTTGAAATACACTTGAGATTGTAATCTACGTGCCAAAACGTGATCGACATTTAGGCGCAACACATCATCGAGAGAGGCGCCGGCAGGAAGTAATCCTCTACGGTGTAATGAAGTAATCAAATCTGCCTTCTCTCGAGAAACGTGGTCTTCTTCTCCTGAATCTGCTGTAGCAATTAATTTCATTGCATTAGAACGCCATCGGCGCAACTTACTGCGTGCCTTCCATATTTCTCTGTGATTACGAAGTCCATAGTTGAAAATTAGTGTGCGCTCTTCTTCTATTCTCTCTGCTTGCCAAGGGTGCTTGGGTCCTTGCCATACTCTACGGCTAAATTTTGGATGTCCCATATTTACTCACCTCATTTCTTCCTCTGCACACCGAGTGTGAGACCTGATCTACTGTTAGAACGAGTTCTTTGACCACGAACTCTACCACCAACTGCATGGCGAATTCCGCGATAACTCTTCACCGCTCTATGACGTTCAATATCTTCCTTCTGAACCATTTTAACTTCCTGAGAAAAGAGATGGAATTCATCCCCAGTGTGTAAATCACGCTGTCTATTCAACATCCAAGTAGGTACTTCGGTAGGATATGATTCAATAGCATCCCCTAACTGTTTGAGTTCATCATCAGATAAATGCCCACCTAATTTCTTCTTGTCAACACCTGCGATTTCACAGAGTGATCTAGCTGTTCTTTGGCCTACTCCATTAATTGAAGTTAGACCTAATCCAATGGGTTTCATTCCATCAACATCGGCCATGGCAAGTCTTAGAATATATCTAAAATCATCACCAAGTTCGCTCTCATCTATTTTTGTCATATTCGGTTCCCCCGAGTACACCGGTCACCCAGTGGCTACTGTGTAGCGGCTCCGCGACCTACCCTCCCTATTTAACAGAAACGATTTACCCCATAGGGGTATTAACTGAAAAAATAGATCGATTATATTCAATTAGGGTTCACGACAAACAAACCATGCACTACCTTCCGAGGTATCTACATCTGCTAAAAAGCCACTTTTACCCCTAGAATGGTCCTTCAAACCATTATCAAGTAAAGATTGTAATTTTGGTTGGATGGATGGGCTAATTTTACATCTAAGAGTGAGTGATGATAAATATGCAAAATTAGCAGAAACTAAAATGGGTGAAATATTTTCTACAGTCGGTTCCACTTTTAGACGACTCATTACTTCACCCGTTGAAGAAACAAATGCCTTGACTAATGATTTACTCATGTCAAGTGATTCACTTGAAAGTAACATCGGGCGGCGGCCAGATATTCTTACCCAACAGTAACTTGCTTCTACGGGCAAGGCTTCTCTAATCCACTGACTCTGCAATCCTGAAGAAAGTAGGGCTGTATCTACAATTGTAAGCCAATCTCCCTTTTGTGGAACCGTTGACATATCTTTTTTGACTTCGGTGCGGGGACCTGCAAAGCTGATGACTGAACCATCTGGTAGAAGGCGAAGCATTCTAGCTGGGGTACCAGCAACTGCTGCGGTGCCAAACCAAATTGTCAAACGATCTATTCTACCTCGACCTGTTGATACCCACTCCCAAGTAGTCGGAGAGCCTGGCCATAAATCATGTAAAATAGATTCAACTTCCGCTTGTTGTTCTGGAAGTAATCTTGGAGATAAATCAATGATAATTGCTGGCCCTTGACTGCCTATTACAAGATAATCTGACCATTTTTGCAATAGTTTTGCAATTGGAGGCTGCATCTCATCTAATGCATGATTCTGGGCGTCCTGTGGGCGCGCTGGATCTACATGTAATGCAGCAATTGTACGACCTGCTAAATCAAGTTCTTTTAGGATTGAAGATGCGTCGGTACCATCGCCAACCAAAATAAATGTCTTATCAGCCCAATCACCTACTGATGATTCTGATATTACTTGACCATTCGCAGCAGAAATAACTGCTGAATCAGAATCTAATTCAATACCTAATCCGGGTCTATTCAATTCCTCACAATATGCAAACAATTGCGAACCTGAACCGCAAGCAGGATCAAGAATAACTCCTTTTCCAAGTCGGCAATCTGCTAACTGCTCTGCCCTTGTTAAACAAACAGGCCAGGGGGTTGAAAGACGATTCATCATATCTGTTTGAAATAAAGCAGGTTCACTTGATCTCTCATTTGATTCTGTTAACTCTGCTCGTGAAGAAATTATCTCAGCAAATCCAAGAACCTCAGAAGAAAGTGGAAGAACTGTATGTCGCCCCATTCTGTATCAACTCCATATGGTGGCTGGTTAACATCATTCAAATTAGAAGTTCATTGATGCTCAATTCAAACACCAACCACTGATTGTTTGCAGGCTCTCTATCTGGCCGGTCTTTGTATGCAAGTTCTGGTGGAAGAATTACTGTCTGTGTAGTTCCATCACTCCATGCGCAGCGTAGTACATCACAATCCAAACCAATTACTCCCCAATGGAAACCTTTGATGTAACACGCACTTGGAGCACCAGCATCACAAGTTGGTTCTGAGCCTGCAGTAACTGGCAAATCCCCTTCATCGAGTTGTTCACCTGTATCAGAAATCCAGACCTTATAATGAACATTCATGTGGTCGCCATAATCAACATGAAGGGCCCAATCATCATCTGCAAGCAATCTTACTTCTAATTGAACCTCTGCACCTTCAACAGTTGGATGAGATACTGTTACGATGAAAATTTCTTCTTCTACATCAGTATCTAATTCAAGTACTAACATTTCAGCACTATCTGCCCCAATTTCCAACAAACCACCAGAGGGGTGAGATATGGATACTGATTCTGAATTTACACTTGCCTGTAATTCTAATGTTTGATTACCAGCGTTGTTAACTGCGACAACTGCGGTATCCCCTGCCCCATGGTGGCGCCATTCACATGTCAATTCACCAGGTAACCAAAATGGTTCATCTTGAGCGGAAAGATTCTCTGGCCAATCCCATGCATCCTCTTTAGGGTCACATGTATCATACAGAAGCATCACTTCCCAAGCCCATCTACCATCTTCTTTGATGGATGATTCATCTACAGTAACAAACGCACCGTCCATTTGTCCAAGAAATGAATAAGCACCCCAACCAATCCATATTATTGAGAGAAGTAACATGACAATTGTGCCCAAAGATGCCAAAATTGCCGCACGCGGAATTGTCATCTCATTGAGGCCAAGGGGGACTGGCGGGTCCTCGGGCTCATCGCTAATCCACGGTCCGGACACAGCATTGGGTAGATGCCATCTCAAATCAAGATATGGACTGAGTGATAATCTCAATCTAGGGCCATTTGGCCCTCATGTTTCTGCCCAAGCCATGCAATTATTCCTAATTGGACCCCCAATGCAATACCCATCAATAGTAAAGAGGAAGAGTTGATTTCACCCTGGGCCGCAAGTGCTGCTACAACTAATGCAAGAACGAGATCAGCGGCCCCCCATATTCTAAGAGAGCGTCGTAACTGAAGAATTCCAGTAACCCAAATAGCAAGAGATAGGGCAAGAATCGAAACCACGAGAAGGGAACTTACTCCAGTAAGAACGAGAAGGCCAAGAGGGAGTAATAAGTGAGCATCCCAAGACCATGTAGTAGACCAAGCGGGCTTCCTCATCGGTACCGTTGCCGCTAGGCAGAGAAGAGTGAACACACCCAGAATTATCATCACATAAGTGATGTATGGAATCAAGTCAGAATACATACTAGCCAGTGAACGAGATGCCAATACTATGGCAAGAATATTGATTCCAACTACAACTGGTTGTTTCCATTGTATTCCGCGACGTAATCCTAGAATGATTGCTAAGAAAGCGACAGGGCCTATCGATATAATCGAGATGAGAATTACCCAGCCACCTCTTCCAGCAGCCCCGTGGAAATCAGGGAGGTTGTTTTTCCGGCGTACACCTTCTATCCAATCCCAACCAATAACACACAAAAGTAAGATTACTTCAACAATTATCCAAGGCACTGTAAAGGAAGTAATTGTACCCCCTGCGAGTGGAGTCAATGGGTCCGTAAGAATTGGCATAGGCATGGTTCCTGCCATCACAGTACCTGCACAACGTGCAATAACAATAGTAGCGATGTACCACTCAATTGCAGCGGGTATCCGATGCACTAAGTCCTTTCTTCCGGTAAGTGAAATGCCCATTAGTAAAAGTAGAATTATCGCAAATACTGCAAAATCAACCTGATTTCCCATGCTAGCGCCAGGGGCTAATCTTCCCGTAAATTGCATCAGTGTCAATCCTGCAATTGTAGCAGCAAAGGGAGTTTCAATGCCTAACACATCAGGGAGTGTCAAGTCATTACTGCTAGCACGCCAGCGAGATATCCCAATCAGTACGAGACTAATAGCCCCACTAACAACAAGAATTCCTGCAGAAACAGTGCCACCTGTACTCCAAATAATATAGACACCGAACATTATGATTCCAGCAATAAATGCTAACACAATAACTGGCTTGTGATGAATATCGCCGTACAGCATCTCTTCATTTGATAAGTCACCGCGACGTTTAGATTTCTTACGCATCTTTTCTACCTGAGTGTAAAGCTCTGGAGATATTGCCTTCACTTTACCAATTGATACCGCTTGAGATAGTGCCTCAACTGATTCATTTCCTGCTGCTGCAGCAGTTGCAGATTCTTCTGAATCAAAATGATATATTTTGTTTGCTTGTGTCAAAGTAGGAGATGATTGGCCAACCAATATAGTTGGATCTTGCCCACCTGATACCGAAAGTGCTGAACTAGGAGTTGTTAGTGACTCAGACCCTGCTACGCCCTGTTCAAGAAGGGATTGCGTCTCGTTACCTGCTGTTGGTAGAGATTCTAAGGAACGCTGAATTTCTCCAATCCTCTCCATTCTCCCCCTTCTATCTTCTCGAGCCCCCACCGCTTTCAATTCAGCTCGCAACTCCCCTTGAGCAGCAAGCCAAATACCTGAGCCAACGAACAATGTGCCTGCAATCCCGAGTTGAATGATTGACATACCTTCGGCCATCATAGCCCAAATGGTAACAATAAGCAACATTGCTGATGCTGCTGCGGGTTTAAGCAACTTCTCCATTTTACCTGCGCGTGGTAAATATAGGGAAAGAGTGAGTATTACAGTGGCGATAATTACCCAACCAGTTTGGCCGACTTCAAGAAGTGGACCCTCATCCAATAATGAACTCGTTGATTGTTCTAGTGTGAAGATAATAGTATGAGCCGTCAAGAAGCCCATGAGTAAACTAAGAATATCTTCAACTTCAAGATTTTTTCCAAATAATACCAATGAACCTAACCCTGCTACAATCATTACCATCCAAGCAGCATCAAGGCCGTGGAGCCACTGCAACCAAATGGCTGTGATACCAAATAATATCATCAAAGTTCGAGGGTTATCTTGGTGCTCTCCACGACATTCTGCAAACACGTTAATTGCAAGTACAACTGCAAGCCCAAGTAACAAACCGTAACCGGGGATATCTCCAGCTCTAGTAACTGCTATCCAAACAATGAGTGATAAGAGGAAAGCTAGATTCCATAGTTTCAACATTCCACTGTCACGCAATCTAGCTCCTAGCTCTGAAAGGCCAACAAAACGGGCTGCAAGGTTGACTCCTGATTCACCTAAAGCACGGTTTACAGGATACTGTATTAGAGTGATGAAAATTAGGTAATAAGTAAGATACCAACCATCCCAGCCCACAACTCCTGAGGCTAATTCCCAAGATTGATTAGCAGCATTGAAAGTTCGTGCACCTGCTGCCCAGAAAGTAATGAAGAGAACCCAAAGCCAAGGCATCAGATTAGTTACTCCTGCCAATGAAGGCGACTTACGAATCAGAGATAATATTCCTGTACCAAGATGAATTAATCCTAGGGCGATGAAAATTAGTAATCCACCATCCCCCCCTTGTGCACTTGGCTGAGATG
>DASCSU010000055.1:0-10764 GCA_034399495.1 Candidatus Thalassarchaeaceae archaeon | reverse complement strand
ACTAAGAATGAAACCATCGATGGTGTGAAAGCAGCAATTCGTGGAGCGCGCGTTAAAGCAAAAATGTACACTGACACGCAATTAGAAGAACTTCGTAAAGAACTACATGTTATCATTAATGGGGACATTAATATTACTACAGATAAATCTGCAAATCATACACCGCAAATAGCAATATTAAAGGTGCAACACAAGAAATTGAATGGCAAAGAATGAATAATACAATTTAACATATTCATTGTTGATTAGAGGAATTTCCATTCTACAACACTAGCGTTTGTCATCGGTTGCAAGTCTGCCGCTAACGCACCGTGCTGACCATCCACCCAATACAACCACCAGCGATCTCCATCGCCTGCTGTTGCCATCCCAATATCTTCAACAAACATACCCAATGGTTGCTCGTCCCAAGTGTAATTGTAACCCGCAACGGAAGTAGCTTCCATGCTTGCAGTGTGAATATTTTGGTGACCTTGTAAGCCACCAACACAAGTACGAGAAAGATTGCCTTGAGAGCGCTCTATTTCCTCACCATTGGTATCAAGGAATATACTCAATCCTAACTCTTCATCCCAAAGGTCGTCAGGGAATTCAAAACATACTACTTGAGTATCGAAATATTGTTCGGGAAATTGACTAACCTCTGCGGTCTGGTTATTTCCTTCATCGTTAACAGAAGTAACCCATGCCACATTCAAAGTAGGCAATAACAACAAAAATACCACCAATATACCAATGGAACCTAGGCGTTTTGCAGAAGTAGAATCTGCAAACAAGGCGCCTGAAGAAATCAACAAAATGACTACTATTGCAAGTTCATTTGCCATATGTAATCCAGTAACTGTTGAGTATGTAACTTCTGTATCAATGACTTCTTCTTGCTGATCTGTAGAATCATAATTTGGATTACTTGTCCGATTCTCAAACCTAACCTCTAACCAAGATGCGTCATTAGCAGCAGCCATCACTTCTGATGTGCCGCCAATTCCAGCAGTAATCCAACCTGGTTTTTCAGGATGCCAATCCCACTGTAACGATGAGTCGAGTTTGGTTTCATTCCACCAAATCAGATGTCCTGTCCAATATCCTTCAGCAGTATTGTGTGGGATTGCAAATGGCATTCCACCTGAATTGTATTCACCAAATAAAGTAGTAATTTCACCAGACACGGGGCCTGAATCAATAAATGTTGCATTTTCACACCCAGATGAATTGAAAGTGCAGTGGGCTAATACTGATGTTAAGTCACCAGTAACAACAACTCCTGCGGGCAAGAACATTGGTATTGCAGGCGCTATACCAATTGATGTGCTATGCTTCACAATGAATGTACCATTCACTTGATAATCAAGTGTCAACATCTCTCCACCCCCAATACCTTGAGCTACAATACCCAATCCATAGGTATCTGAATCATTACGAGGATGAGTTACAAATGGGGGGGTTCTAATTTTCCAATCTGAACCCCCAATTAAATCTTGTAACTTCCATGAAGTGAAGTTATCTCCATTAATCTCCCAAGCATGGAATCCACCTGTTTCGTCCCCCACTGTAACATACAGTCCATTATCTGCTGCCAGTGGTCTTGACTGATTGTAATCCAATAACATGAATCCTACTCCATTACGGTAGCCAGTCGCGTTATTGGGGAAGGTATGCTCAAACAGTACGGTTCCATTAGGGGTAAGGCCCACTACGCCTGTTTCAGTAGCAACATGAATAGCGTCATCAAAAAGTGGCTCCCCTACTATTGCAACTGGTTTACCAGTAATACCCCAAGAAATATGTTCAGTCTGATAAGACCACAAAAGTTCTCCTGAATCTATGTCATTAGCTGTGATATAACCGCTTGTCCAACCATTGATTAGCATCTCATATTGATGAATATATATTGGTGGTGAAATCTCAAAACCGGATTGTGACTGATTATGTTCATAGCGCCACAACTGTTCACCAGTATAGGTGTTGAAAGCGTAAATCCCTGGCCCCTTTCCTTCATCCCATGGCCCCCCTGAGTTGTCACTACTACCGCCTACTTTCACTATGAGTAAATCATCAAGCACCAAGGGGGCTGTCGATACATAACCAGATTCCAAATCTTTACTCCATTGAACTGGGGGTAATTCCCATGTGACATTCTGAGGATCAACTGTGTGTCCAAAACTAGTTGTTGAAGAGCATAACACTAGTATCATTACAGCGAATCCAAACACTCTTGGAGAGCGCATCCACAAACCTCACTGTAGTTTCATGATGGCTGTTTTGAGCGCATCACTGACTGCTTTTCCATCTGCTCCACTTCCAAGTTCCTTCAGAACCACTCCCATGAGTGGGCCCAAAGCACCCATTCCTCTTTCAGCGACAAAATCTGCTCTTTCAGCCAATACTTTTGCTACCACTTCATCGATAGCACCGCTATCTGCAGGAACAACTCCAAGTTCATCTGCAAGATTAGAAAGCGTTGTGCGAATCACTGCCGCATCATTAGCACTATTTTTCCAACCACCACTAGTCATCATTCGAGTTGCTAGTGGTACAACACCATCTCTAGTGACTCCCCCTGCTTCACGTAACTCTAGAGTGAATCCCAACAATGAAAGTGGTATCAGTTCGACATTTGGAGCACCTGCTGCTTCAGCAACCTCTTCTCTTGCACGATCAAGTAGTAAACTAGCCCAAGCTTTGTCAGGAAGTGAACCAAGTCCTTCACACAATGAGCCATTGTGTCCTGCATGGAAGTTTTCATCTTCTTCTCGACTTAGTAAAGCATCAACTTGATTCTCTGAAATATCACTGGCTGAAAGCAATTCTCGTCGCTGCTCGAAAGTAGGGGGCAGGTTTGCTATGGTTTTCTCCCACCTCTCTTTTGATAATTGAAATACGGGAATATCGGTTTCAGGATACATCCTTGCACTGCCGGGTAACGGTCGCATTGCACTTGTCGTACCATCTTCAGGGGCACCCTTTCTAATCACGACATTTCTGACTTCTTGGGCAATCCTATGATATGCCTGCCGTGTTCGGTTGATTGCAGACTCAAGAGCTAATTCTGCCTGCCATTGAGGAGCCACACATAGCACATAGGCATCATCCTCACCCACAGAAAGTGCGCTACTGGTAGCAGAAATTTCAACCTCTGTAATTCCATATGCTGGCAATTCATCTGAATGAAATATGCCTTTCACTCCAGCTAATTTAGCGGCTGCTGCAAGCTCTCTTCCAAGCCTTGGTAGTTGTGCGCCTTCACTATCTAATTGCTTACATCCTAGCCGCCCCGCGAACTTTGGTAATTTAATTCCAAGAACAACGGCACCGTCAGAAATAGAATCTGAAATCATCTTTGAATCACATGATGAGAAACACTCTGTCAAAATAACTGGCTCGAAAGGAAGAAGTTCAGAAACAACTGAAGCCACCTGTTGCTCGACATCAGCATCATCATCATCACGATTCGATGGAAGGGAGGAAAGCCCTGCTTCCGCCCTCAATTCATTGGCTAGGCGATAAAAGTGTAGTTGGCGAGCCATTTCTAATGAGATGATTCTAGGTACCCAATCCAAATCCTGGCAACCTTTGATTTCAACTCTATCACCACAAGCAATACTTACATTGAGATCTTGACGGATTGTCCCTAAACCGCGTCTGACTTTTCTAGTGTCCCTCAACATTTGACCCAGTGCCCGAGCGCATTCCTTAGCGTGTTCTGGATTTTGTACCTCCGGGTCAGTAGCGATCTCAATTAGTGGCACTCCAAGCCTATCAAGTGTGTAAACCACTACTTCACCTGATGGACCGCTCTGTGTATCCAACTTGCGGGCTGAATCCTCTTCCAAAGTTAGAAGCGATATCCCCACTGCTCCTGAAGGAGTTTGTACTGCACCACCAGTAGCAATCAATGTAGTACGTTGAAAGCCGCTAGTGTTTGAGCCATCGACAACAGTTTTTCTCATTGCTTGCATTACAGGAACTGGATTCATGTCCATCATTGCCACCACTGTGAGGGCAACATCTACAGCATCTGAATCGTGAATTAGAGGTGGTGCCTCATCAAGTTCAATCAGTCCCGCATTAGGTGATTTCACATAAACAAAAGAACGGTTCCTTCTTGCTTCAAAACGTGCAGCGACATCAACTTGCCCCGCCTCACCTTCAGACGCCCTTAGGCGGCGATGGGCCCGTGGCCAATCTTCTGGAATTGTTTCAATTGTGTAATCATAGAGGGTACAGGGTTGGCGAGAATGTAACTTGCCAGTAGCCAATTGTTGATGGATTTCTAAGCCACACATGAAACCTAATGATTCAGGGTCTAAAGACCCTGCATCAGTGATATCACCTGCCGGTTCTGAAGTTGCCATCAAAACCTCGGAGAGGCTTATGACTCATAGCAGAACCGGCTCATAACAGATATTTGAATCAAAAGTGGGCTTAATTCACAAGTCGCCAACGACCTGCGCCCGGTGTGTAAATCTGACTTTTTTGTGATAATTGCTTGAGTGCTTCTTCGACTTCAAATTCATCAAAATTATGGCGAGACATTTCATTTAGAATGTCAATCTCATTAATGTCAAAATCTCTCTTACCACCTGATAACTGTTTAATGACTTCTAATGCCGCCTGGTCAGCAGATCTTCTCTTTACTGAACGACCAGTTAGAATGGTCCCTTCATCAAACTCATCCCCCATTAATTCATAGCGCCAATTCCTGAACATTGCTAATGCTCTCTTAGCATCTTCAATCGTGGCTTTTTGGGATAAACGCATACGAGCATTAGCCTCTGCCAACCTAACTAATCCCTCAAGAGCTCGGGCAGTAATTGGAACGCTGTTATCATCTCCATCAGACTCGTTACGTTTCTCTAGATAGAAAGCAACTATCTCATCTCTAGCTTCATCAGTTAACACAGGGTGGATATTGCGTTTAGCCCATGCCACATATTTTTGGAACATTGGAATTGTTAGTTGGTCTTCTCCGCTGTATCCTTTTTTGATGGAACTTTCATCATCAATAACTCTAGGATCATCCATTCGGCCTTCTTCGATTAGTGTTTCACTCACACCACTACTTCGATTGGTCAAAATATGTTCAGCGATTTGTCTGTCCTGTTCTTGAATAGCATCATCTCTGATAAGCCAAATTATGTCAAACCTAGACATCAATGCTGGGGGAAGGTCAACCTCCTCAAACATAGGAGAAATGTCCAAGCCTGCTTGCCCTCGTTGACTAAAACGGCCAAGTCGCGGGTTTGCTGCTGCAAGAACAGCACAACGTGTTCTCATGGTTGCATTAATTCCACCTTTTGAAATATGGATTTTTTGTTGCTCCATTGCTTCATGCATTTTTGCCCTATCATCGTTATTCATCTTGTCAAACTCGTCAATTGCTGCTAACCCCGAATCTGCTAGAACTAAGATACCAGCCTCAAGAGAAAAACGGCCATCATTGAAAGCGTCCCTGACTGCTGCTGCAGTTAATCCAGCACCCGAAATACCACCACCAGATGCATACCTTCCGCGGGGTGATATTTGTGACATGTAAGAGAGGAGTTGGCTCTTAGCAACTCCCGGGTCCCCCATTAACAGAATGTGAATATCGCCACGTGCGCGGGTACCATCAGAATATTTTCTAGATACGCCGCTAAACAATTGCATCACCAAAGAGCGCTTCACCATTTGCAATTTACCAGCACCAAAAATAGAGGGGGCTATGCTGTTAGTCATCAATTCAAGCAAGTCCGCTCTGCTGCTGATTTCAGCAATCATTTCTTGATCTTCTTCAGAAATTTCAATTTCATTGAATGGTATATTTTCTTGTTCGGCTGAAACAAGTGTGTGGTAGATATTAAACATCGGAGTTTTACTACCTCGGGTTTTCTCAGTACGAATGAAAGGTACCAAATTTACAGTAACCCGCATACCAGGAAGAAGAAGATTTGCAAGGTCCGCTTCAGCTAGAACGGTGGCCCTTGCCGGTTGGGCACCGCCAGTAACATTCTCAGGCAATTCTTGAATTTCTATCCATTGGTTATCAACTAAAGATACATTTTCTTGAATTAACTCAAACCGTGTTCCATCTTTTCCACTTGGATAACGTCCACAACCACCATCTAAATCATTACAAGATACGGGTTCAATTAATTCTAATTCATTGAGTTGTGGGACTTCATTTGTATGATTACAAACAGCACAACGAAACAAAGCATGGTAAATTCTTGGTTTCAATTCAGATACTTTTGTTACGACAACTTCTGATGAAATAAGCATATCAATATCATCAGAACCAACTTCCCTAAGGGAACGTTTGCAATCTAGTGGAAGTTCAATCACACGCAACATCGGCTCAATTTCCCAGCCGCCTTCTCTGCAAAGACTCCTCAGCGCTTCTGAACCTGCCCTCAAAATTGGTTTTGGATATTCAATCAATGCTTGCGCAAAATTAGGATCCCAAGCTTGTATATGAGCGAAAGTCACCAACATCACATTCTGGTTAGGCCAAGCACTTGCAAGAACTTGAATTTCACGAGAATATTGCTCCTGCAGAAATGTGCGCCAACGAGCATTTGAATCTTGAATACCAACCATGACTTCACCCCGCGCAGGACTCAACAGCGTTTGTTGGGGGTTTTTGAAGTAAGCGATTAGACCCCCCTATTTCCACTGGAAATAAGGGGGCTTTACAGTGCACGATTGGTCAGAGGTATTTTTTCCACTGGAACTTTTTCAATTGAAAATGCAGAAAATGTTACTATCAAGAAATAAGACGCCAGACACCTATGAAAGGAGAGAATCTACGACTGCTCTGAGATCTGCAAGGCCTATGGGCTTCTGCAAAATCAAGCCTGGCTCAGGCACCCCTCCTGCCTCATTAATTTCCTCTTCATCATGGCCGCTCATCAAAAGAATTGGTACATCAATTCCCAACTCCCTAATCTTGTGTGCTAGGTTAACTCCATTCATACCTGGTAGCGACATATCAGTAGCCAAGAGTACTATTGCTTTGTTACTCTGTATAACTTCTAACGCTGACTCTGCATCACCGTGTGCTGAAACCTCAAAACCCATCCTTGAAAGGATGGTTTCCCCCAATTTACGAAGTGTTTCTTCATCTTCAACGAAGATAACAAGGCCACGACTCAACTGTTCACCGGGAGGACGGGGACACCGAATCTCTATGAAAGTCCCGCTCTAGGGTTCAACCATGGAAACAGGAGATTGGGGGCGCGACCTATTCGTCAGATTGGATCCGGGTGAGGAAATACATCAATCCATTCAAGATATTTTTGAAAATTCTGTTCACTCATCTGGTGCGATAACTAGTGGGATTGGACGAGTAAGGGATATTGATGTAGGCTATCTAGCTTCAAATGGAATTTATCAGAGAAAAGTCGTCGCTGGACCTGTTGAGTTGCTATCAGTACAGGGGAATATTGCTTTATTGGATGATAAACAATTCACCCATATCCATGTGGTATTTTCAGATGATGACCACGAAGTGCATGGTGGCCACTTATTTTCAGCAACTGTAGAAGTAACCGCTGAAATTCATATTCGTTCATTACCAACAAGTGATATATTGGATATTACAATGAAAAGGTGCCATATTGTTGGCAGTGATTTCAAGCCTCTATCATTTGAAAGATGTGACTAATATGCGTGTGTTATTTGCACACGGATTTGAAGGCACTCCTGAAGGCAGTAAACCAGATTATATGCGTGAAGAATTGGGTTGGGAACTTGTAACACCAGTCATGTCAGAACTTGGGTGGTCTATCGAACAAGAAACTGAAGTCTTACTCAAATTAATCGATAATGAAGGGCCCTTTGATTTAGTATCCGGTTCCTCAATGGGAGGTTTGGCAGCAGCTAACGCATCAGCACTTAGGCCGGATGAGAATTTCTCCCTACTTCTGATTGCACCAGCTTTTGGATTAGATGAGTTATGGCGGCAAGGTGCTGGAGAAGAAGGGCTTGCAAAATGGAAAGAGAAGGGTAGTGTACAATACTTCCACAACGGTTTCGGGCATGATATAACATTAGATTGGGATTTCTTTCTTGATGCTGAAAAAATGTCATGGCCAAAACTCAACCATCCAACTGTTATTCTTCATGGCACTCTTGATGATGTAGTGCCAATAGAAAACTCTCGAAAAATGAGAGATGAAGATAATTGTGTAATACAATTAATTGAGATCGAAGACGGGCATCGGATGCAAGAATCCAAAACGAAATTTGCTGAATCTGCATTATTATTGGGGTTTGACAATGTACAATGAGCAATCGCGGCCAAAGTATTACTACCTTTTATTCTTCATTGTAGCGGTGTCTATAATTGGATCTGTCACTCTATTTTTAGCACTCGGTTTACATAAAAACGGACTACTATATATCGGAAATATAATCTATTGGTTGAGCTTTGGTTTCCCAATAATTATATTCATTTGTATGGCTTGGTCATTCTCCACCTATGCCATTCAATATGATGGTAATCACCTATCCTTCGGATATAGAGGATGGATTGTAAACTTAACTAATTCAGAAATTATCTCAGCTAAAATCGTTGAAATTAATTGGGTTAAATGGGGCGGTTTGGGTTGGAAAATTAAGGGATTGAAAAATATAGGATACATAGAAAATAGTGGACCTGGGTTAGAGATTCTAACAACACGAAAAGGCCGTTCGTACACATTCAATTGCAAAGACCCGCAGACCTTGATTAATCAACTACATAAGGCTGGAATAACCATTGAAAATGACTCGGCGGTTTGAATAACCGCCACCATCTCGACGAATTGATGAGTGACGGTGAGGGGCTCGATTACGCCTCGTCCGGAGTAGATATTGACCTTGAGGCTGCTTCAGTAGCATCATTGATTGGAGCATTATCTAAGTCGGTCAGAAAAGCAGGATCACCTGGCGCTCCTGTCGACTTACCGGGGGGTTTTGGTGGACTAGTTGAATTTGGAGATAATCTACTTGCCTTAGCCACTGATGGAGTTGGAAGTAAACTACAGATTGCTAATGAATTGAATCAATTAGCAGGAGTTGGAATCGACTGCATGGCAATGAATGTCAATGATTTACTCTGCGTTGGAGCGGAGCCAATTGCTTTTGTTGACTATGTGGCAACACCTTGCCCTGACCCTGACGTACATGCTGCTCTTGGGGCATCCCTCGCGTGCGCCGCCGCCCGAGCGCGCGTGACACTCGCAGGCGGGGAGACTGCATCTCTTCCAGGAATTGTCAAGGAACTCGACCTTTCGGGAACTGCCTTGGGTTGGCTACCAAAAGGTGAAGCAATCACTGGAGAGAATATGCAAGCGGGTGACCAAATCATTGGACTGCCATCTTCGGGTATCCATTCTAACGGATTCTCACTTGTACGAGCAGTACTAGAGAAAACTGGAGCGGCACTTTCTGCACCTGCACCTTTCGATGTAGATGATGGGCGTATTGAGCGTTTCACTGATGGCGAAGTTACGCTTGGTGAAGTTTTACTGAACCCTACTCAAATCTACTGCGATCCTGTCTATGACTTGATTGCTGCTTGTCGTACCGGAGATGGACCTTGCTCAAGTGAGCAAATCAAGGGCATTGCCCACATTACAGGTGGTGGTTTATCCAACCTGTTGAGACTTCATGATACGCTTGGCTACCATATCTCTTCACCCATGAATACACACCCAGAGTTTGAATGGGTTGCTAAAATGGGAGATGTTGATGAGCGAGAAATGGCTCGCACTTTCAACCTTGGAATGGGGATGACTGTCATTGTTGCAGGTGAAGCAGCAGGTGCTGTAACAAACTGGCTAGATGAGCGATTATCTGGTTGTCAAGTTGTGGGAGAAGTAGTTGACCATGGGCGCAAAGTTACTCATATCAATCCAAACATCTCATTTGACCACTACTAATATTCAAATTACAGATGAAATTGGTAATTTCAATTGTAACAAGGCGGCACCTAGTTAATTCATATTCTCAAATAATTCTTGATTGGCTTTAGCAAATGACGGTGCATTGCTCCTAACTACGTTTAGAATAGATTTTTTTTCATTGACGCTTGAATCTTGTGCATACTCTGCCAACCTTTTCCAAAGTGGAACCGATTCATCCTTTCCTTTCCAATATTGAGTTAATTCAGCTAAACGATTCAAAGAACGCGTAAAATAATAGTGCATCTTGTCCTCTGTGTCTCGCTTTTTGATTAAGGGATAGGATTCTGAAACTATTGTCTCATACAATTCAAACTTGCGACCCAACCCTCCTTGGTCAGAATAAATATTAGCAAGTTCAAATTGGATTGAGAATTTCTTCAACATGGCATTTTCGCCTGCAAATTCATAAACCTGCATATTGAAATCAAGTACATTCATTATCTCAAAGATATTGGGTTTTGAACCGTGAAAACGCCCACCTTCCTTGAATTGTTCTTCAAACCATACTCTGATCAAATCTCCCACCTCGCCCCACATAATTTCTGTATAATGTGGGCGTAATTCAGATAATTCTGCCCCTATTAATTTGTAATCGTCCAATTCACAGATCATATACAAAATTTGTTTTGAAATCTCTTCAGCACTTGACATAATTTCACCGCCCTCGTAATTCAAGATCAAAAAGAAATTTTTCTTGCTCACTATTAATTGCATTAGAACTACGTTCTATTCTTACCCTTTCAATGGCTTCTTTCATACTTTGTCCGCGCTTCCATAGATATACGGCAACAAAGGTTCCTGCACGACTTAGCCCACCCATACAGTGGACTACAAC
>DASCSU010000054.1:0-10862 GCA_034399495.1 Candidatus Thalassarchaeaceae archaeon | reverse complement strand
ATCTTATCGTGAAAGAGTTTGAGCAAAACTCACCAATTTTGTGGCTTTTTAGTGCTCGCGCCGGGATTTGAACCCGGGTAAACGGGATGAAAACCCGCCATGATGGGCCGAACTACACCACGCGAGCCACGCCCCTCCGGCGGGGATATGGTGCATAACCAAATCGGTCGTCTATTCCTCTTCAGAATCATCCTCGAGGTTTTCCCACCAGATCCATGCGGGATAGAGTAGTATTGCGCCTAGTAGGGTTGCTATCCAGAATCCCCAACCAGTCATGAACTGGAGAAATTGTTCACCATACAATCCTATTACCAACACCTCAAGACCAAACCTCATTGAGCGCCCAACGAATCCAACAAGGACAAAGGTGTTCTTGTTCATTTGTCCAATTCCAGCACACCAACCGAGGACTTTGTACGGGATTGGAGTAAAAGCAGCGATGAATATTCCAAAGGTACCATACCTTTTCACCAAAGTATTGAATTTGTTAACTGCCCTTTTACTGGCGAATCGCTCAATCAAAGGCTGTCCCCATTTATCTCCCATCCACCAAGCAATAAGTGAGCCCAGCACACTAGAAATAGTCACAACGAGGAAAATAGAGATTAGACGAATTGGATCAGAAGTACTTGCAACCATTGGTATAACCAAGGCATCAGGGGGGATAGGTTGGATGAAAGCCTCAGTGAAAGACATCAAGCCAAGGCCTAAAAGGCCGATTTCGCCAAACCAATCGGCGACCTGCTCAGATAGTGTTGACCAACCCATTACGCTCCGTCGCTCACTGCCATTGACATCAACCTTCGCCTCTTAGGTGAACCGGTACGCTCATTGAGGGGGTGTGTGACCTGTGGTCATGCGAGTATTGGACACCGCTGCTCTAATCCATTGGCCATTAGAGATGCTGCATGGTGCTGTAGTTCCTAATCAAAGAGAAGAATTTGTTAGGCTTGCTCCCTTTAGGGAAATCACGCTTGATGTAGCAGATCTTGACTGGCAGACGCCGTCTCCAGATTTTCTTGAACAAGCTTCAACTATTGCTAATTCTACAGGGGATTTAGCAGGTCTTTCAAAAACGGATTTAGAAATCCTAGCCCTTACTTTACAGTTAGGTGCTACTTTGGTTACAGATGACTATCGTTTGCAGAACTGTTGTGTTGCAGCAGGGATTGAACATGAGCCGGTCGTTACTTCAGGAATTGCTGAGGAATGGGTGTGGCAACTAGTTTGCACAGGATGTAGAGCAGTTGGTGAAAAGCCTAAGATTTCAGCCAAGAAGGGAGAGCATGGGGATTGTCCCGATTGCGGTTCACCCTATAGGTTGAGGAAAGTATAGGGCGGAAAGAAATTAGAGAGCGTTCCTTTTTCACTCGTCTTCAAGTTCTGATTTGACTTCATCAGTGGTTTTACCCTCTACATCGACTCCGGCTTCATCAGCCTTTTCGACTAATTCAGCAGATTCAGTTTTCCCTCCTCTGTCAAGGTCGTCTTCGGTTATGGTGCGAGAATCTGCGATTCCTTTCTGAAATTCTCCTTTTGCCATTCCTAGCGACCGTGCTAATTTGGGTAATCTTTCTATTCCAAAGAATAGAATAAATACTGCTAAAATGAACAACATCTCAGAACTTGATGGCATCATGGGGGTTCCCTCTGAATGCTTCGTGCACGGTTCAACCATTGAATGATTCGGCGCAAACAGGGCAGTATCTCAATTCTTTTGACCAAATGTAATCAGCGATTTATATTAATTCAACCACCTGATACTGGTGGCAAAAAGGCAATCTCTGCAGCATCGGGGATCTCTACATTTGGCATACAAATCTCTCCATTCAGGGCGACCTTTGTTCCCATTTCTAGCATTTCAGAGATTTGTAAACGTTTAGCTAAATCAGAAATGGTTGCTCCTGCAAAAAGAGGTAATTCTAATGTGCGTGCTCCGAATTGTTCTCTGAGAGGTCCAAAAAAGAGGACGGTAATTTTCACTGCCTTCTTCATGTCATCCTCATGCATGTTGCTAGCCTGTGAGAGGCCGAGTATTATAGGTGTGCGACCTTACGCTTCGCTTATGACAGCAGTCCTCCGGGTGAGTGAATTATGGAAGGTCTATGATACTGGGTCAGTACAAGTTAAGGCTCTCAAGGGTGTGGACTTAGAAATTAACAAAGGCGAGATGGTGGCCATTATGGGGCCGTCTGGTTGTGGAAAAACAACTTTACTGAATTGTGTTTCAAGTCTAGATGATTTTACTGCGGGAGAGGTATTAGTAGATGGCGCCTCCCTTTCTTCAATGAATGATTATGAAAGAACAAATATGCGTGCAAATCGTCTTGGATTTATTTTCCAATCATTCAACTTAATTCCTGTTCTCTCAGCTGTTGAGAATGTAGAATTGCCCTTGGTAATGCAAGGATACTCTGCTAAAGAGGCACGTTCTCGTGCTATGGCTGCTTTGGAATCAGTTGAACTCAAAGAGTGGGCAGGTCATCTTCCTGCAGAACTCTCGGGTGGTCAACAACAGAGAGTTACTATTGCACGTGCATATGTCCACGAGCCTGCAGTAATTCTAGCAGACGAGCCGACTGGAAATCTAGATATGGATACTTCAGGTTCTATTATGGATCTCTTGGTTAATTTGAACAGGGAGAAGGGCATAACCTTCCTTCTTGTTACACATGAAGAGGAAATAGCCAACCTTTGTACTCGAAGGATTTTGATACGTGATGGCCTCATAATTTCTGATGAGAAAATAAATAATGGCGGCTCCACTGATAGTCCGCCACCTAATTCCGAAGAGGAATGAGCAAAGGAGGGATTCATTTGGATGAGCAAGGGGTTTGGAAGCGCAGGGGTTTGCGTTTAGCAAATTTGTTTGCAACTTTTGTGACTATTATTGTAGTTGCTCAATTAGTGATGGCAATGGCACGTAAGACACCTAAAGGCCTAGGTTACGGTTGGGTCATAACTGCAATTAGTATTGGATTGGTTGCGGGAATTACAGTTTATGCTGGAATTAGGCTACTGCTGGAGGCACGTCAAAGAGTTCTAGCCATAATGGCCTTGAGCAATTTGCAAAGAAGGAAGCGCAACACTGCACTTGTCATAGTTGGGTTGCTTGTAGGTTCAGCCATCATTACTAGTAGTCTAGTTGTCGGGGATAGTTTGGATGCCACATTACAGGCTGAATACGCTGAATCTTTAGATGAAACAGATATTGTGATTGACGGCACAGATGTATTGGGTTTGCCTGTTTGGTGGAATCAGACAAGAGCTGAAGAAATGGTTGATACACTCTACAATGAATCAGATATTGATGCCGTTTCACTTGGTATAGAAATTAGTATTGGAATGAAGTCTGATGTTCACAGAACAGTTGAGTCAAGCAGTGCTTTACTTGCCATGGATGCTCAATATCAGCAACAAGGCGCCTGGAATCCATTTGGTGGAGAAGGTGGCTTACATTATTCGGAAATTAAGGATGGTAGCGCATTTCTCAGTCAGAAAGGCGCTGATAAAATGCATTTGGTTGTCGGTGATTCTGTAGAAATTAGTTGGACTGAAATGAGTATGTCAGGGCGCTTCAATCGAGAGACAACAAACTTGACGATTCAAGCAATTGTTCCTACCAAAGCTTCGGGTTATGAAGGTGGGGGTGAAGTTACATTATACACTACATTAAGTCAGGCTCAAGAGATATTTGATCACCACGGTGAAGTGAATAGAATCACAATCTCTGCAAAAGGTGGGGTCCTTGATGCCCAAGATGCTGAAAAGCGGGTAATGCCAATTATCAATGCAACTCTTGATGAGGCAATTGTCGGTGTAGATGCGGGACTTGAGATTACGACAGTCCCAGAGGATTACTCCATCGGTGTTCAGCGCATATCGGGAGAAGGACTACTTTCAGGTGATGAGGTTACTAGCCTTCGGGAAAACATAACTTCAACTTCTTCAGGTGCTATGGTTGCTGAACTTTTGATGTCTCCAATAATGCTGATATCACATGAAGGTGAGAATCTTAGTGGTTTAATTTCAGCAGAGATTACATCAATAGATTCCGATGCTGTTGCAGATTGGTATGCCACACCTGCTGGCTTGTCTGTACAGAAGAGGGACACTAGCCAATGGTTCAGTTGGGTTCCAGATGAAGGTGATTCAAAATCAATACTTTCCGTACAATCTGTTGCTGACGGTGCCGCTTTGTCTCTCTATGCAGAAGGTGTGCGGCTTTCTGTATTGGATGAGGATGAACCTTCCCGAGATATCACAATGCCAGATGGATCAGGCGAATTGGTTGATTTAGCAGTAAGTGATGACAATGTAGGGTATGCCCTGCGTGTTAGTGAAGATAGTGTTGAATTATTGTTTGGAGACGCATATCGTGAAGGGGCTATTGTTTGGGATTCTGCAACTTTGAACCTCGCATCATTCAGCGAGGATATTGAAGATGGAGCCCTCGCCATCGATGGTGACGAACTCTACCTGCGTTTAGAGGGGGCATTCAATAGTTCAACATGCGTAATTGCTGTTGAAGAAATCAATTCGGAATTTAATTCTTGCAATTGGGAAATTGACCCACCTTCTAGTCGTTCTATTGCTACTCACGGCGGGCTTGCTTGGGATACTTACGGTCAAGATTTGCAATTGACATCTTCAAGAATTGAGGGCAATTCTACATCTGCCCATGACTTGGGTTTGCCGACTGGAGATGTACTCTTTGTAACTCCTACATCTGTCATGGTTGAGGGTGCGGGTCTTTACTTCTGGAACGGTACTGGTTTTAGTTTGACAGATGTACAACTTGCTAATGGTTCTGATAACCGTACTGCATGGAGTGATGGAGTTAGGACAATCTCTTCATCTCCTTATGGATCTATCATCGCTGAAGAAAACCTAACCATGGGCCGCTTACCGTATCAGATTTCTTTAGATGGTTTCTCAAATCTTCCTTTAGTAGTCATTGCACTCAGTGGTGGAATTGGGATTCCAGAGCCTCAACCTGGCGAAGTTTATCTTACCTCGTGGTCAGCTGAAGGATTGGTATTAGCGCCTCCAAAGAACCTTTCACTCATTGGGCTAATGCCTGCAGCACGTGGAATTTTCACTCCAATGGTGCTCAACTATTCCTACGCAGTTCCACAATTACCAGCACCCCCAGGTCAACCTGGATTGGACGACATGTCTCTAGCAGTGGTGAACATCTCTGATGCTCAAGAACTCCTCAGTCGAGAGGATTCAGTTCGAAGTATGGTTATGGTTTCGGGGCTCGCCCTAGTTGCTCCTGGTGCATTCAGTGCAATGGAAACTAATCTCACTTTGTGGGCTGATGAAACAGCAAACGCTGAAGGTATGGGTTTTCAGGTAGTTGCTATTAAAACCCAAATTAGGGAGCAAACGGCTGATTCTGGCGCTAATTTCTCAATGCTGTTTCTGATTTTTGGCACTTTTGTAATATTCGCTGGCATTCTCCTAGTGATGAATCTCTTCGTAATGTTGGCTGATGAGCGTAAATCCGAGATGGGTATGTTGCGTGCTCTGGGGATGCAGAGAGGCGAATTACGCTCAATGTTCGTGATGGAGGGTACTCTTGTTGGCCTCATATCAAGCGCAGTTGGCTCAGTTGCTGGAATAGGAGTAGCGAAATTATTGATGTACGGCTTGGATAAAATCTTGGCCACTACCTTTGATGGGGCAATCGTCTTCGCATGGGAATGGCATAGCGTTTTGAGCGGCTTTTCCATGGGCTTCTTAGTCACTTTCTTGACGCTATTTGCTACCTCTGTCTATATCTCTAGACTGAATGTTGTGGCGGCAATGAGGGATATCCCAACTAGGATCAAGGGTTCTTTGCCTTGGTGGACGATTCTCATATCTTTATTCTTGTTTGGCTCAGCTCTAGGTTGTGCTGCATTAGCTTTCATGATCGGTGATGCTGATAGTGGCAGTCGCATGGCTTGGTGGCTGACTGCGGGCTTCCTCTTCTTGTTTGGAATGGTGCCTCCACTATTCTTCATATTCTCAAAAACCCTGCCCGATTCTATCACCATATTTGGTTCAAGAACCTCGAGAACTGTACTTACGCCTAGGCTCACTATGACCGTACTTGGTCTTGCCATGTTTGGCTGGGGGATGTGGGATGACCCTGCAAGAGGTGATTGGGAGCAAGGTGACTTCTCTTTCATCATATTAGGGACCTTCTTGGTAGGTGCTGGCGTTCTCTTACTGACTAGTTTGGCTCCTATGATAGCAACATCGCTCGCTCGCACGGGTTCCTTTGTCTCAAAACGACTAGCCTCAGTACTACCAACTGCTCTAGCATACCCTCTAGCAACTCCTTTCAGAACTGCTATGACGATGGGGATGTTCAGTCTAGTAGTCTTTGCAGTGGTTGTTTTATCCGGATATTCCGCTCTTGTAGGTAATTGGTTAGGGGACCTTGGAGAGGATGCTCGCGGCGAGTGGGAGATAGTGGCTTTTGGCGAATTAGATTTAGGAGATAACTCAAGTCAATGGGAGCTGGGCGAGGTAGAACCTAGTGATTTCGACGGTATTGCTACCATGAATACGGCTACAGTCCATGTATTCCGGGATGGGGTAGAGGATATCGAGAATAATTCTGCCTATACTCAAATACGAGGATTTGATAAAAATTTCTCCAATCTAGGTGGTTTACCTTTGGATTCTTGGTCTCCTAATTTGGGCAATAATGCGGAAGAAGTATGGCTTGCAATTTTCGAGAATGAAACCTTAGCGATAATTGATTACTCCATGGCTGTAGAATCTTATCAAGGAGAACAAGGAGTAATCTTTGAAGGAATGGGACTTAACATTGGGGATGAAATTGTAGTTCAAGATCCATTGAATCCCGCAATTAATCAAACATTCTTTATTGGTGCTGTAATTGCTGAAGAAAGTGGATGGTTTGCTAGTGGTGTCAGCGTTGCCAAACCTATAGCAAATGAGAGGTTTGAGGCCACCCCCTCTTCAATTTGGTTTTCTTTGCCTCCAGGGTCCACCCTTGATGAACAGGAAGAAGTAGCATCTGAATTACAATATGAACTCGTAGAGGAGGGTGCTACTGTGTTTGCAATTGAAGTAGTATTCAAGGACATTCAATCCTTCATTTTCGCCATGTTCGGGTTGTTGCAGGCATTCCTTGCATTAGGGCTTGCAGTTGGTATAGCTGGCTTGGGCGTAATTACTATCCGAAACGTGTCTGAGAGATCACATCAAACTGGCATCCTTAGGGCCCTAGGATTCCAACGCAGCATGGTGGTTGCAGGATACTTGGCTGAACTCACTTGGGTGAGCTTATTGGGTATCCTTAACGGTGCCGTAGTTGGTATTGGATTCCACTATCAATTATATGTCAAATTCCTTAAAGATGAGGGGGCCGAATTTGTACTTCCATGGGGCCAAATTACAATTATAATTTTGGGGGCTTATCTTCTCACAGTTTTGGCCACAGCTTGGCCAGTCCGCAAGGCCGCTTCCATCCATCCAGCCGAGGCTCTACGCGACATCGAATGATACAAAATCGTTGTACTAAATCCAATAGAAATGTGCATTTAGAAGTGGGGAATTTAACATATCGCCGCGCATAGTATAAATACGGATTCGATAGGTGGGGTAACCCCATAGCGGGAGGACTGTGACATGAAGAGAGCAACAAGTTTGGTTTTGGCAGTGTTGATGTTAATGAGCATCATGGCCAGCATGAACCCAATTGAAATGAATGAAAAAGAGCCAGTGGATGATGCCAATGGCCGAGCGGATTACGAAGTTTGGCTGATTGGTGCTAATTCACCGAGAGAATCAACCGTAGGAATCGGTGGAGATATAAGAAATGCCGTTGATGTAGGCGAAGAGGTATTATTCGACCTAGTCATCAAGAATATCGGTGATAACGACATTTCTGAGATGAATGTGATGGTGACTGTAGCCACTGATTTACCCGGTGCAGCACCTCTTGTGGAAGCTACTGATCCAGCTGTTTGTGATGACAGTTCGATATGTAACCACGCTGTATTCCCATCAGGGGATTATTTCGACCAAGGTCGATATCAAGTACGTGATTCGGCAGGTTCACCTTTATCTTGGACACCAGCAACGCCTGGTACATACACTGTAACCATCGATGTTGATTCGGGCGACCAAGATACAGACTTGACCAATAATCAATTACAATTTACAGTTATTGCAACTGATTGGTATGATATATCTGTTGAATTGGAGTGGGATGCTACCGGAACAGATGATGTAATGACGGGTGAGAATATGAACCCGTTTACTCTTACTGCAATGGTTAACGGAAGTAATGAATGGGAACCTCGTAATGTTGAGGTAGAGGTCACCTTTTCTGGCGCTTTCAAAATGTTTGATGACATGGGTAACCCCGCTTCTCAGATGAATGGTACCGGGTGCCCTGGTGTAGGTGTTGCTTGCACCTTCACCCTAACTTTTGGTGAAGAAGTAGGCTTTGGTCATACTACTGGAAATGGTAGCAACCATCCAGGACACCCTAACGGGCACCCTGCTGATGTACCTGTTTACCACAATCTTTCAGCGGATCCACCAACAAATGAAACTAATGCTAGCGATTTGGGTGAAACTCGAATCGTTCCTAATTTCCAACAGCCTTACACTTTCTCTGGTTCAGTAGGTGCTGATGTAAATGCAGCATCTGGAATAGGAGGCTACACAGTCCTTGCCTCTTTGAAGACTTATGATATCTATGAATTAGTACAAACTGATTACGGCAGTGGTCCAGGCGGACAAAATGGTACTGGTACAGGAGGTAATGTTGTGATGGAGATGAAGGAAGTAGCTCAAAGTCTAGATAGTCGTAATTCTAACAATGATGCTGAGTTGACCGGAACCTTCCGAGCATATCACGATATTAGAGTGATTGATGTAGAGGCAGGGTTATTCAGGCAACAGAGCGGCCGTATTGATGCTGGTATGACTACTGTTTATGCAACAGTCGAGCACGCCGGTTCAGACAAGTTGACCAATTATGATTGGGCAATTGAGTTTAGTGTCAAAGACTCCGATGGTATGGACGTAATGGGCTCACCAATGATGGCAAACCAGTGCGACCAACCAGGAATGGAGGTCGAGGAAATGTACACTCACAAGTTGCTAGGAGAAATGGAACCAGCATTCCTTGAGGGCAAGGCCTGCACGGTGATGATGATTAATCCAGGTATGCACACAGTTACTGCAACACTTACTATGATTGATGCTACTATGACTGATGTTGACCCAGCTAACGATTGTGTTAATGATTCTGCATTAGATTGTAAGGTTGATATGAGTGCTGCTAACAACGCACGTACTTCACATTACGAGGTACATAATATGGGGCCTGCTGCTTATCTAACTATGGAATCTGAAGGTTATCAACAAGATGGTTCAGGAGTTACTCTAATTGACCAATCATTGGTACAACTTACTACACGTGTAGAACACATGAACCAGCCAGATGTTGATTTCGACGGCAACCCAGAACCCTTCACTTACGCATGGTCTATGACAGGTTCTGGTGAAATGATCGATGAAGCCGGAATGATGCAGTGCATGGGTATGTCTTTCTGTGAAATTCGCTTGAATATGTTGTGGCTTGGCAATCCAACTGTGACCGTTACAGTAACAGATTGGTGGGGTGTTGAGGCTAGTTCAACAATTTCCTTCCCAATGTGGAACAATTACTCGAGTTCGGCTTCAGGAGATTGCTGGGAAGTAGACTACGATGTTTACTACAATCAGATGATGCCTGTACCTACTAACTTCACTGATGCAGACGATGTATTCGACCAAGAGTTGCCTGGTAGCAATGCAAAATGGGATTCCATTTGTACCTTTAATCTAGAAACAGATCGAACTATGCAACCTAGTGATGTTGATAGTGAGACACTGACTGTTACCTTGGATGCAGATCCTTCAACAGGTCATTCACTTTGGTATGATGGTGCTCACGCATGGGTAGAATTGGCTGGTACAACCCAGACTCAAGTTGATGCAGACACAATTCAGTTGTCATGGACTAACGATGGCTCCATGCCATCACGTTCCTCAGCAATGTACGCTGTGTTCGCCTCTGCTGAATTAGGTAATCCACCACAGGCTGGAATTGATTCGTTGACCGCAACACTCAGTTCTGCTGGAGTAATTGACCTTTCTTGGGCAGTAAGTGATAGCCAATTAGTGAACACTGAGGCTGACTTTGGTGTACTTTACATCAACGATGACGGAGCTGCACTAGATGGTGATCGCCATGTCTTTGCACTGGACCAGACCACTTGGACTATTTCAGGTGAACACGGTAAGACCTACGAGTTCCTCGTGCGCGTGGAGAATGGTGAATTAGACAACGATGGTAATTCACTATACGGTACACCTGTAGACTCTGGTAGCGCTGTTGCAGATGGTCAAGTTGACCCAACAGCAGGCGCAACTGGACTTGACGCAGAAAAGTCAGGCGCAGACAGTATCACCTTTGTTTGGACTGCTACAGATGCTTCTGATGTGGACCACTGGATGATTTGCTGGTCTCCAACAGCACACACCTCTCTAGAGATAACAAGTCTGATGGGCGCAGGTAGTTGTCATCACACAGCTGATTCAAGTACATCAGCAACTATGGATCGCCACGCAGGTGCTGGAACCTACCTATACTCAGTTACTGCAATGGACAACAATGGCAACATGGAGACTCAGGATTCAACTGATGGGTTAACCTTCCTTGAGGAGGCAGACCCAGGTGTTGATACTACCGATACTATAGGTGAGACAGGCAGCGGTGGGGATATCCCCACTCAAGCATGGATTGCTATTGGAGCGTTAGTGTTAGTTGCAGTAGTTGC
>DASCSU010000053.1:0-10905 GCA_034399495.1 Candidatus Thalassarchaeaceae archaeon | reverse complement strand
CTTCTGATTTGTATGCAGGTTCATGGGACCATGACAGTGGCATGCCAGATGCAGAAATTCGAGACACATTTTTTGTTGGTGACCACCCAAGTGGTGAAGAATATGATGAGATGATTTACTATCTTAGTGCCAAGATGGGTGGAGGTACAGGAACTCTTACGCTACGTGATCATGGTTCTGTAAGTGCATTGGAGAGGGCTTGGCAACCGGGTGAGTCTGAAGAGGGGCAACTAGGTGAAATCAATTCTCCTTCCCAAGATTACACTTTGACAATTACTCAAAGTGGGGACTCAGAAATTTCCATCATAATTGCAGGCGGCATCACCTTCAGTTGGGTATTGTAGGTGACGTGATGGTTGGTCATTTTGTTTTGCTACACGGCTATAGTGGAACTGCTGATATGATTAGACCACTTGCTGAGAAGATATGTCCTAAAGAATGGCAAGTTTGTGATATCAGTGGCCCCTTCCCTCATCCAAAGAGTGGCAATGCATGGTGGTCTTGGAATCAAAATTTGAATGAGACATTTAGCCAAGACAAATTGAAGGAACTCAAAGTATCTGTGGCCTATGTTTTGAACTTACTCCCTAAAGAAGGCCCCCTAATTATTGGTGGTTTTTCTCAAGGTGGAGCCGTTGCTCAAGAATTACTTCTAACCGAGGTGGCTCATCGTATTGTTGGAGTACTTGTCATGGGAAGTAAAATGGTGCATCCGTTGTTACTTCACGAGAAATTAATGGAATTATCTCCTAAAAAGATGTGCTCAATGCATGGTGAGCGTGATGAAATAGTGCTTTTTGAGCAGGGGGAAGAGTGTGCTAATCTCTATGAAGTAGGTGGCTGGGATGTTACTAGGATGCATCACCATAAGGGGCATGTTGTAGACATGAATTATATTGGCCAATTAAAGGACTGGACCTCAAACATTACTCAAAGATAGTCTTGTAAATTATCATAACCGCCAACAAAATGTGGTTCATTTCTAACATCCCAAATTGCTGGTACAGTACGGTGCCCAGTCATCACCACAACTTCCATCTGAAGATCAGGCATCTCGCTAACATTATACTCATCAAAACTCAAGCCCTTAGCATTGAGTAAATTTTTGGCAGTAGTGCAATAGGGGCACCAAGATGATGTGAACATCACAAAATCTGATTCACTGTCCCCTAGTATTTCAGTTACTGACATGGTCCTAGCGCCACCTTCGACCTTCATCAATGCTTGTTTGAAAAAATGAGAATTTTCCCACCAAATTATTCTAGAACTATATGATTTTCAGGCGTTGCGACTTCTACAGGTTGGTATAGTACAAAAGAGCCATCTTCTTGCATCCACCACTTGTTCCCATCTGGTAACATATACCAAGTAGTGCCGGTAGTAGAGTCGTAAGTACCCCCTTCTGGCAACCACTCGTGACTGTTAACATGGGTGATTTGAGTTTCAATTGATTCTTCTTGGCTAGGAATAGACAATCCTTCTTCAGTTTGTTCTTCCTCACCTTCTTCCTCGTCATCTTCACCTGCTGAGTTCCCTTGGAAGATGAGGTACAGCCCGCCACCCAACATAGCTGCTACAACTAAAGCAACAAGGATGATTGTGGCAACTCCCATTGTTGATGGTCCGCCATTACTTTCTACATCAGTAGTCGAATTGTCTTCTGTTGGTTGGTTTGGATTGGCTGGTGGTTCAATGGTTAGATTTTCAATAACTACCATTCCGACATTGTCAGTTGCTCTGACATAGAGGTCAATCTCACTCCAATTAGACCAAATGATGTTATTACCAGCAGGCATTGCTTGCCAAGTTTCATTGTTCCATGACCACTCAATTGAAGAGATGCCGCTTCCATCTCCATCATTGGCCTGAACATCTATCTCGAGTACGGGTGGGCCAGCATACTGTGCTCCTAATTGTTCAATTTCTAGTGTGGGTGAAGTGCGGTCAATCCTGATCCACATAGCATCTGCTGAAGAGGGGTTGCCAGCATTATCGATAGCTCTGACTTCCAGTGAATGCCGACCATCATTTAGAATTGAGATGTTTAAACTAGTAGATGTGTCGTAGATATCAGACCAAAGTCCACCAGCCCATCGGATTTGATAATGTGATAATCCTGAATCACCATTATCTTCCACAGTACCCCAATTTACTTCAACATCATTTCCTGCGTGCCACTGGTCCAGTGCTTCGAATTCAGGCTTTTCAGGAGGTGCTAAATCAGGCACAACATTTGCATCTACAGTTACTATCTTGAGGGTGTAAGATCCTCCATTAACCATAGATTCCTTGCTGATTTTGATATGATATATACGAGAAGTATTGAAGTCATCTTCATTGGTTAAGATAAGGTCAACTCTCAACAAATTACTAGATAGTGACCCGTTTTCAATCTCAATAGTTCCATTGAAAAGAATTATCTTGACATCTTCACCATCGTTCTCTAGAGAAACTCCTAGGCGCTTGCCACCGTGTAGCATTACAGCATACCAATCCTCATTGTCTATGTCCATCAAACAGCCTTGGATTGTTATGGCTTGCACATCTAATCCAAGTTGGGTGGCTGAAGCTCTTGATCCAGCAGCATCACTATTGTTGCCATCAGTTGTTGGGTCAGCACATCCTCCAGAGTTTTCACTCTCTGGTTCGGGAGCATCTCCACTAACGACCAACTGATTTGCAGAGGAAACCAAGTTGTTACCCTCATCATCTTCTAGATGGTTGTTTGATGAATCAACAACAAGAATGAGCCACCATGTGCCATTGTCTGAATCAGTCAGTTGATATGTAGTTTCATCAGTAGTAGATGTCCCCGCTGCTAAGTTCAATACTGAGATTGCTGCAATTTTATTGTCTGAACTGTCAACATTCTTGTTTTGGGACAACCATACTTCAACATCGAATGATTTCCCTTCGGTTCCAAGATTCTGCAACTCCCATTGTATTGTGATACTTTGACCGGGTTCTGCTGATGTAGGTCCAGTGATCCATTTAGCCAGTAAATCATTGGAGGGCGATGTCACCTCAAACGAGGCTCCATTTGCCTCATTATCAGTTTCATCAGATTCAGCAATAACTCCGAGATAGTCTACTACAGCAAGAATACGGTAAGTTCCTGATGGAGAGGTTGGTAGTTGGATAGTTCTAGTGATTTGAGAATTAGTATTAGCCGCTAGAGAGGTAATGTTGATTTCCTCAACAAAAATATCTGGCTGTCCATTTGGTTGCACCACTTCAAGACTGATGCCTAACTGATGTCTACCTGCGTTAGCCCCACCTGAGTTTTCTACAACTACAGAGATTTCAATTGATTGTCCCAAAGTAGAAGGCCCAGGGCTACTGACTGAAACAACTCTTAGGTTTGGCTGTTCTATGCAGACTTGATTTACGGCTGCCATAGAGTTGTCATTTTCATTTTGCTCAATTATCACATTGTTTACATCAACAATAATGCCATAATACCAGCATCCAGCATTGACACTTGAAGGCACAGTGAGGCTTAATGTATCGCTGACAGTACTACTTGCTCCAATATTAATTGAATCAGCACCAATATGGGTATCTCCTGTTGTTATAGTTGAATCAGAGGAAAGGAACATATCGACCGGGACATTATTTGCATCACCTAGCCCAGTATTCTCAATCGAATATGAGAGGCTAATGGTCTGTCCTGAAAGTGCACTAGTTGGGCCACTAAGTGCTGTAGGGGTTAGGTCAGGAGTACAGTCTTGAACAGTAAGTTCAGCAGTAGATGTTGTCACATCATTGTTGTACTCATTACTCTCTGTGATATAGTTCCCATAGTCAGTATAGAGTTGAGCATAATAACTCCCAGGTGCCATTGTAGCAGGAATATTAGCACTCACTTGGTGCGTATAACTTGAAACTCCACTAGGGCCATTCCCCTGTCCAAGGCTAGTCCAACTTCCAATAGTGCCAGTCGTAGAGAATGAAATGTCATAATAGTGGGCGTTTGCATTTATATTTCCAATATTAGATACTGATAAATCAATGGTGACAGAATCACCTTCACAAATTGTTCTAGTTGCGGAATTAACTGAAACTGAATCTGCTCTAAGGTCAGGCTCTGAAAGAGTAATGGATATGCTATTTCCATCTTCAGCGTTATTGTTTTCATCGCCTTCTGTAACTCTAGCAGTAGTATCTACAATGATTCCCCAATAGTAGGTCCCCGTTGACAATCCACTGGGGATGTAATCAGTAAGTGTGCCCGTTCGGTATGAGCCTCCATTGATACTAGATGCTTGTTGGGTTGAACCGAATTGTGTATCGCTAGTGGTAATGGTACGATCTGTTGAGATGTATGCTTTCCAATAGAACCAGCCTGATGAATCATCTCCATCATTGTCTATCCGCCAACTCAGGCTAGCCTGTTGTCCGGTATTTCCTGAATTTGGTCCTGATACACTGTCAACAACTAAATCTGCGGGCTCCTCAATATCTATGCGATAGGAATCAGCAACTACATTGTTTGTTTCATCAAGTTCAGTAACACTAGAACGGCTATCTGCGATCATTCCAAGGTAATAGTATCCAGGGCTAATCCCAGTAGGGATTTGAACGCTGTACTGGTATCCAGATGCATAGGAGCCGGGAGAAATACTGGAGCGGGAGAATTCATCGACATAGACGTCGTTAGTGGTGATTGTTCGGTCAGTGGATAGATAGAGTTCCCAATAGAATGAACCGGTATAGTCGGTGCCGTCATTTTCAATTCGATAGTTGACGGTTATCGTATCTCCCATTACTGCTGAGGAAGATGAAGTATCGATATCATCAGCTACGATATCCGGTAGGTCATCCTGAATTGTAACCTGCCCACAAGTTCTAGCATTGTTGGTCTCACTGCTTTCATCCACATCTGTGTTCACATCTAGGATATAACCCCAATAATATGTGCCAGCACTCATTGATGATGGAATTCGATTACTGGTGGAAAGAGAATCAGTGCGATAACTACCAGATGACAAACTGGAAGAATATTGATCGCTACCAACTTGAGTGTCACTAGTGGTGATTGACGAATCTGAAGAGAGGTACATAGCCCAATCAAATGATCCTGTTGATTGACCGTGACTGCTCGAAACATCATTCTCATATTGAATCGATATAGATGAATCAAGATAATCTCCAACTGTTCCTGTAGATGGGGTTGAGCAAGAAGATGATGTGGAGCGTGGTACTAAATCTGGCAATTCATAGACGTGAACACGGCCGGTGTCGTAGTCATCGTTATTGTTTTCATTAGTTTCACTTACCTGTGAATTGATATCTGCAATAGCACCGACATAGTAGTACCCTCCAGTGATTGATGCTGGAATTGTGATACTTTTGTATTGTGAACTAGAAGATCCTGATGAAATTGAAGACTTGTACCAAGTGTCAAGTTCGATGTCATTTGTGGTGATTGTAGTGTCAGTTGAGAGATAAATTCCCCAATAAAATGAGCCTGAAGATGCAGTCCCTTGGTTCTTCAACCGCACGGTGACACTCTTGCTATCCCCCGCATCAGCACTGCTCCAACTTGCTGAAATGTAATCGATGATTAAGTCAGAGTTTCCTCTACCACTCGTTTGAGAAATCACAATTATCTCAGAACTTTTATCTTCAATAGTTTCGTCTATTTTAGTGCTGTTTTGGTTGGTAGTTGACGTATGGACTGATAAAATTAGAGTAAGGAAAATTATTCCGGCGAGCGTCACAGACCTTGCATACCTCACAGCCTCACCTCATATGGCCTCTCACTACAATTGTGATGAACTTTGCCCAAGGGTGAATAGGCCTACGGCCTCTTCACATTGAAGGGGTCGTTTGAAAAATTAACTTAAGAAGTGGTAAATTGCCTAGTCGAATCACTCCACCATCTCCCATTGCTATTTGTTGCTGTTAATCGCCAATAATAGTCAGTAGAACTCAGTAATCCACTAAGTGAATGGCCTTTACTTCCGACACTCAAATTGTTCCCAAGTGATTCACAAACATTCCAATTTGTTGTGCTGACTCCACCATCAGTCAACCCCCAGCAAAGATTCCAAGAGGTGTTTGTACCATTATCATAAACATCCCATTCCAAATCTGCCGTGTTTGAGGTTATGTTGGATGTAATTTCAAATTTCGTAATAGGATCGTATTCGTAGACCCAACCTCGAAGTGGGTCTGTATTCCAAACTGGAAGGTGGCCAACAGCATTCCAACTTGATTGATCCAGTGGGAATCCCCAAGCAGCGAGATATGGCATCAAATTATGGCCTGTATTCAGTGAAATTTGAATAGCCCACTGATTGAATTCTTCTGAATCACCAGATGGTTGACTGCTGTAATTGTAGTAGTATTCTTGGTATGCAGCAGTAATTGGTTCCCAGCCAAATGCCTCTTTGATTTGGATATGTGTTTCTAATGCAGTCCAAACCGACCAAGATGAGATTTGGGCTCCGTTGTTGAAGTATGTCTCAGTCCGGCTTTGCCTGTTACTGGGTGACATAGAACCGTGGCCAGTAATCCCTACAAGGTCTTCCATCAATCGCATTGAGTATAGGTTGCAAGTCGTCTCTGTATTGCCCGGTAGTGTTGAAGACATCCATTGGTGGTTGTGGCCTAGTTCATGGAACATTCCCCAATCCCCATTCTGATACATGTATGACCCATTCACCACTCCCGAGACACTAGCGGTGTGCGCCATGAACGGGTAGCCACTATGCATCCAGCCTGCACTAATCTGAACATCGAAAACAGCACGTTCAATTCTAGGCCATGGGGTGTAACCAGAGAGGTTGTGTTCCATTTGCAATGCTTCATCCCAAAAAATCATGGTTTCGTTGGGGTGATCAAGATTTCTAATACCCCACGAAGGAACTGTTAGTATGAAATAATCAGATTCCAATTCTGCAATAGGTGCTGGATGTAGGCGCTGAACTGTTGTCCAATTTTGCAGGTCAGTAACGCCGTGGATATAGTGTGGCATTTCCACTGCACCTTCTATTGTGACATTGAAATCTCCAATCACTGTCCCAGCCGCTATAGTGATGTAGATTGGTCCACCAAAGGAATTTCCTACTTGCATAGTAGTATTGTCGATTGACCAATAGCGGATAATCTTGGGATGTCTAGAAAGTGTCGTTTTACCCCATAGTGAATCGCTGTGTGCTCCAACTAATATCGAGACTCCTTGCCCAATGATACTCTGTGGTAGTGTGATATTTACTACCTCACCAGCAGGTGCATACATTCCAGTACTCATTCGTCCTGCTGAGCGTGCGTTTGCATAACCAAATTGACTTGGAAGGCCACTAAAATTCCCGTCAATTTGAACTGTTTTGGTTGGTCTAGGACTAGTTGAGTTGACACTTCCAGGGAATGATACATGAGACGGATGGGCATCTAGTTCATCTGCTGGCAATTTCATCATCAATTCTTCTTGAATTGTTAGAATCAAATCATCAACTTCGTCGGCATTCATTGAATAGGTTGTCGAGGAATCTATGTGAATCCAACCAGTATTATTACTCATCATACGTAGTGAATTCCAAACACCCGTGTAATCTAGTGGTAATGTTGAAACACAGAGGCTGATGGTTTTTGCAGCTGTTGTAGCATCATTTTGCGTCATCATTTGAGTGCCACTAACATGGTCTACAATTAGGGGGAGTGAGCCATGTAATCGGTGCAGATCTCCCCATTCGTTTTGGTTAACAGAAAAGGTCGAAGAACCAGATGAAGCCGAGACAAAGAGGCCTGTTGTTTTGGCAATTTTGTTACCTGGGTAATTGTGTGCAACATCGGAATTGGAGTATGACCAATACCATGAATGTCCACCCATGATTAATCCCCCGCCATTAGTTAACCAGTTAGTAAGTTGCAAATTTTCACTATCAGTATAACTATTCCAGAATTCAGTGACAAAGCAATCAAGATTGACCAAATTAGCAGGAGTGGCACTTTCTACAACTGCATAACCTTCTGAAAGCAGGGTATTCTTCCAACCGTTGAATGATGATTCTAGTCCAACAGTTTTTCCAACTCCATCACAAACCCAGTCAAGTGAGTTGAGGCTTAGATTTGCCATTTCATTATTGCTTGTTCGAGCAACCATTGTCTCATGTCCATACCCCACAATTCTTCCTTTTCCGGCGTGTCCTGCTGATGAAATGGGGCGGCCATCCCAATCGATTCCTAAACCAAATGACCACTCGCCAATGGGGAGAATTAGAGAAGGCCAAGCACCACCGTAATTTACACTTCCAATTGGCCTTTTCACTAACTCATTATGATCTTGGTTTAAGTCATGGATGGCAAATGTATGGTTTGTAGTGAAAGAGCCGCCAGAATTGTTAGCCCATATCGTATGAGTTGTCCAAGCGTGGCGAGAAATTCCAACTCCATTTCTCCCAATTGGAGAACCATCGATATCTCCATTTAGAGTAGATAGAGTCAATCCATCAGGAAGTGCAGGGTAAACTTCCCATGTATCAATCCCAGGTCCTCCATTTATCGCATTAATATTGATTGATTGATTTGCAGCAAGAACATGCTCTGTGCCGCCTTGCCAAGAGATGTTGTTTGGAGTGATATTAACGACTCTAATTTCTAACCAAGATGAGAATGCTCCTCCAGAATTATTTGCCCAAATAGTATGATTCACCCATGGAGTAATAGTATCTCCTACTCCCTCGATTCTACCACTAATAATATCAAATTCTAGCCCATGAGGAAGGTCAGGTTCAATCCCCCATTCTACAGGTGTCCCACCACTCGTGTTTGGGGTTACATTTACAGATGTTAAGTCAATAATTAGGTCCATTAGATTTACACCATAATCAATTGAATTTACGGGGTGGTCATTAACTGTGATAGTGATGAGAGTAACATCAGTCCCTCCACTATTATTTGCATATACAATGTGACCAGTCCTTTCTTGAAGAATTAATGGAGTCCCAGAAATTCGGCCAGTGCTATTTGAAAATGAGAGGCCGAGGGGCAATTCAGGTTCAATCTCCCAGCGTTCAATATCGCCTCCTGAATGCGATGGGGAAATATCATTCATTTGTTCTCCTAAAGTCAAAATTAATTCACTATCAATGTAATTCACAGAATTAGGGCTTTCATCGTGTATAATTAGAGTGATATTTGTGTTGTCAAAACCACCACTGTTACTGGCTGTGATGACAAAGTTGGTGGCAGTGATTAGGGTAGAGGGTGAGCCAACTATCGCTCCATCTTCTCTCAATTCAAGTCCTTGAGGTAGTGCGGGGTTAGATTCCCAATTAGTCGGAGTCCCATCATCATAGTTCGGAAAGATAGTGAAAGGCTCATCTTTGGTTAAGATGTAAATGGGGTGTTGATATTCAAGATTGGATGGTGGTAAATCTAATACTTCAACAGATATAGTGTAGTTCAAAGTTCCAGCTGGATTTGAAAATTCGATAACACAAGTTGAATTTCCTATATCGTTAGCCATCACTTTTAGGCTGTTCATGATTGGTTTGATAATTGGCTGTAAACTAGCAGATGAGTCGGTGCATGGATGTAGGATTGGTGTAGTATAATCACCCTCAATGCTCCAATTTACAATGACATGATTACCTCGTGTGAGTGTAATATATTGATGTTCAAATGTGGCATTATTTGGCGCTATTATTTTCTCACAACCAATCACACTTGCGCCATCATCGCCAAGAACTTCACGTTCATCTATTGAACATTCAATGGGTGGTTCTGGTTTTTCAGGCTCAATTGTAGTTTCATCACCTTCATCAATTGTTTTTGGATCATTGGGCAATGTGCTAGTGAAATAGAATATTGCACCACCCATGCTGACGGCTAGAAATAAGGCAGCAATAGCAATAGCTAGTGATGGATTTCCTTCTGCCACAAGAAATGGCACAGCCGATTAGGTCAATATCATGCCGCCTCTTCGATAGGGTGTGGCAATGCGTGTAGCGGTGACTGGAGCGGCCGGTTTGATTGGAGGCGTTGTTGTTGATTGCCTAGTTGCTGAAGGCCACGATGTAGTCGGGATAGATAGGCCACATGATGAGTGGTTAGCCGCTGGCCGTAATACAGAAGATGCAACAGCCCCAAGCCGCGTCACACACCATATTGATTTAGCAGAAGCTAGTGATGATGATTGGCAAATGATGCTCAAAGATTGCGATGTAGTAGTCCATCTAGCCGCAGATGCAAACCCTTCAAACAGTGATGAGAGCATGATGCGAAACAATGTCGGTGTCACAACTATGCTGATGAATAATATTCTCGAATCAGGTGTCCGCAGAGTAGTTCTCTCTTCATCGGGGTTAACTCAGGTGGGTCTTGAGTCTGAACTACAAGAAGGCGGCTCCTTGGAGGGGCAATTAATTGGAGTCAAACATGGTGTGTCAACTACTAGCACTTATGGTGAGAGCAAGGTATTTGTTGAGCAACTTGGAGAGTACTACTCATTCAAACACAACATGGAATGCATAGTAGTTAGAATTGGAACTGTCATCCCCAATGAATCTGAACATTGGGAAAGAGGTGGCCGGCTTCAAGCAACGGCATTTCTACAATCTGATGTGGCGCAATTTTTTTCATCTGCTGTATCTGTGGATTATTCTTCATGGAACCCCGCTTCCTGTGAAGGTCACCCCGATGTACCAAATTATCTGTTGACTGCTGCACAATCAGATTCACCTAATCGCTTCATTGATCTTGAACCTGGTTTGACAGCACTCGGTTGGTTACCTATTGCTTGGCCAAACGGACCGGAGAATCTGCAATGAACCCCCTCTTGCCTCCGCAATCTATGCCGGACTCACTGACGTTAGGTATTGATGTAGGTACTAGCGCCACAAAAGTGCTCTTACTACGGCGAGATGGCCAGTGGGAAATGGCTTCCTGGCCTTCTTC
>DASCSU010000052.1:0-11090 GCA_034399495.1 Candidatus Thalassarchaeaceae archaeon | reverse complement strand
GGGTTGTAGGAGATGTACTACTTGGAATGGAGCAAAATGAATTGATGTATGCTACATTGATTATCGCTAGTGTAGTCGCTGTTAATGCTGCAATTGCTGGAGATGTAATGCAGGATCTAAAAACTGGCCACTTAGTTGGAGCAACTCCTTGGAAACAACAAATTGCAGAGTTAATTGGTGTTTTAGTTGGGGCTGTTGTTGCTCCATTGACATTAACTGTTCTAAACAGCGCATTTAGAATTACACCTACTTATTGTGCCGCTAATCCTCATCCTGTTTCTGGTTGCGCAAATGTATTAGAGGCCCCTCAGGCGGAAATAATTGGTACACTTATTGAAGGAATGTTTGGAGGTTCAGTTAACACACCAATGCTAGGTTTAGGAGTGATTGTAGCAGCACTTATTATCTGTTCTCAGTGGTATCTTGGTAAAAGTGGACCTAAATTGCCAATTATGTCTATTGCAATTGGTATGTACCTGCCATTCTATCTATCCGCAACTATTTTCATGGGCGGTATACTCAACCACCTAGTAACTCGAACTACCCATTTACGCGTAGATGGTACTCTAGCAGGCCAACCATCAGAAACTGCCATCAAATCGGGAAGAGAACTAGTTAGCAGAGGAACTTTGCTCTCTGCAGGTTTAATTGCTGGTGAGGCATTAATGGGTGTATTCGTTGCAGTTTTCATCGTTATAGCTTCATTACCTTCTTCGCCAATCCCCGCCCCTAATGACTGGATTCCATTCCTTGGTACCCTGGGTCCTTTCCTATCTGCAATTTTCTTCTTTTGGTTCTTTGGCGTTTTTACTTGGCTAGTGACTCGTAGCCTACCCGGTGGGAAAAGGCCATTCTCACTATTGTTTGATTGCTGTGCAGTAATTATTGATGGCGGCCGTAGATTAATCGCTAAAATCAAAACTAATTGAGTGAAATATATTTTCACCACATAGGAAATCATCAAAGGCTTACCGAAAGGCAAGGAGTTTGAGGGCTATTGTGATGACTACCGGACAGGATGGAAATAGCAGCCAATTTGAAATTGATATGTTACAAGAAACTGCCAAAAATTGTAGGAGAAAAATTGTTGAAATGACCCATCGGGCTAGTGCCGGGCACCCAGGGGGTTCACTATCCGCTATTGATTTCCTAGTCGCCCTCTATAAGACTAGACTGAACGTTAATCCATCACTCCCAAAAGATCCAGAAAGAGATCGCCTCATCATGAGTAAAGGTCATGCCTCACCAGCGATTTATGCAATATTAAATGAAATGGGCTTCATATCTGAACAAGATTTGACGACATACCGAGAACTTGGTGGTGTATGTCAAGGTCATGTAGACATGAAATGGACACCAGGTGTTGATTTTTCTGCTGGTAGTTTAGGAATGGGGCTTTCATTCGGATTGGGTGTTTCTCTCGCTGCTAGAATGGACGGTTCTGACAGGTCTGCATTTGTCATACTTGGTGATGGAGAGTTACAAGAGGGCCAAATTTGGGAAGCAGCAATGGCTGCTGTTCATCATGAAGTAGGTAATCTCAATGTAATTGTTGATCGCAATCGCATACAAAATGATGATTTCATGGATGTTCAAATGAGACTTTTTGATGTCGCTGCAAAGTGGAAAGGATTTGGTTGGGCTGTAAAGGAATGTGACGGACATAACATGGAAGAAATAGTTGCATCTATTCAGTGGCTAGATACTGTAAAAGATCGCCCAGCTGTTATCATAGCTCACACAGTCAAAGGTAAAGGTGTTTCATTTATGGAAGATAATCCGGCCTTCCATGGCGCAGCACCCAACGATGAACAGTTAGCAATTGCTTTGGAGGAATTAAAATGAACTTAGGCGCTTCTAGAGATGGTTATGGTTCTGCATTGCTTAAGCTATCAGATGACCCTAAGGTCGTTGTTATCGAGGCAGATTTGGGTAAGTCTACTAAGAGTCAAATGTTTAGGAAGGAATATCCTGATAGGACAATTTCATTGGGTATATCTGAGCAAAATATGATGCTAGTTTCTGCAGGACTTGCTACTAGTGGGTACAAACCCTTTGCATCCACCTTTGCTATATTCACTGAAAGGGGTTTTGAACAGGTTAGAAATGGTATTGCTAGACCTAATATTCCAGTTCATATTTGTGGTAGCCACGGTGGAGTCCATACAGGAACAGATGGCTCCTCGGCTCAATCAATAGAAGATTTAGCAGTCTATCGTAGTCTCCCTAACATGCTTGTTCTACATCCTTCAGATGACATTAGTACAGAATATTTGACTATACAACTAGCAAATATGCAATCCCCTTCATATACTCGCACAGTTAGGAATAAAACTCCTCGCATTTATGATATGGATAGTGTAACAAACTTGGAAATTGGTAAGGGTGTTACACTTAGAGAGGGATCTGATGTAGCCATCATTGCCTGTGGCGTAATGGTTTCTACTGCCTTACAAGTTGCTGATAATCTATCTAACGAAGGAATTAATGCCGCAGTAATTGATATGCACACCATCAAACCTCTTGACGGTGAATTAATAAAATCACTTGCGGAAACATGTGGTTGCTTCGTTACTGCTGAAGATCACTCAATCATAGGTGGACTTGGTGGCGCAGTATCTGAATACCTAGCAAGCAATTGCCCCGCGCCCTTAGAACGAATTGGAGTTAAGGACCATTTTGGTGAATCTGGTCAAGGGGATGAGTTATTGGAAAAATATGGCATGGGTCCAAACCATATTGCTCAAGCTGCACGCAATGCAATAGCCAGAAAATAAGATATTTCAACTGCCCTTTCAATCAATGCTTTCATGAAGAGTGAGTAATTGGCCTAATGCGGAGGAGTTCCTGTGGACGACCAGTCAGAGAAGTTAGAATTGTTGCTCGATGGGCAACTTGGCCCTGAAATATTGGAAAAGGACCCAATTCTTGCTAAACTTGCTGAGCGTATTTATGGTGAAGATTTCCTTGAGACAATGGGCCTTTCAAGGGGTGAGTCAAAAAGAGCCCTTTCGGAGACTCTTAGTGATGACTTAGACGATGATATGCTCATTGAAGTAATACCATCTATTGATATCGATTTAGAACTATTTGAACCACCTACACTACCAGATTTGGAACCTGAACCATCAGGTAGCAAATCTTACCTTGTTGTTGGAGTTAGTATGATATCTGTATGTTTGCTAAATCTACTTGGTCTTCTATCATTCCTTGGTTCGTCATGTACTGGTGGTGGATGTCCTTCTAATGGGCACAATAAAATCAATTGGGCCAGTATTGGTAATCTAGACTCTGGGTGGGGTTGGTCACCATCATTATTAGATGGTGTAATTGGTATGCCCGACATTATTCTCTTCGTCACTTCAATAGTAATCATCTTACTATGGTCTTTCAAACGTAATTGATTGGTACAATCAATACATTCGGGCTAAATGCTGTTTCCGAGTGGTCATCTTGCCTGTTACAAGGCATTCTTGAGGAGAATCATATGGAGTAATGCAATCACCAAGGATTGTCAAACCCGTAGTTTTCTCTAATATTTCAGCATCGGAATCATTACCGTCAAAAGCAACCTCGTAAATGATGGAATCCTCAATTTCTTGATCAATTGATGTTAACTTTTGAATCATAGAATTAATGGTATTATTACAGCGAGTAAATAATTCATCCTTAATCTGACTTAGTTGTTCAGATACTGCTGAAACGATATCATCCAATGGTAGGGGTGTTTTCCCACCGGTGCGTCGTGCGGCGAAAGCTGTGCCATTATCGATATCGCGAGGCCCTATCTCAAGTCTTAGAGGGACCCCTTTGATCTCCCAATCAAAATATTTCTGCCCTGGCCGAATATCACGATCATCTACGTGAATTCGTGAACCTGAACTTTTGAGTTTTTCAGAAACAGCGTTCACAGTTTCCATGACTGATTCATTCTTATGTGCGGCTACAGGCATGATTACTACTTGTATGGGTGCTGTTTTGGGTGGGAAAATCAAACCTTGGTCATCTCCATGAGTGCCTACTACAGCACCCAACAACCTCTCGGACATTCCATACGTAGTTTGGTGGCAGTTCTTCCTTACTCCATTCTCATCTTCGTAAGTCATATCGAAAGCTTCAGCCCACTGATCACGATAATGGTGGCATGAAGCGACTTGGAGAGTACGGCCATTGGGCATTATTACATCTATTGCAATAGTATACCATGCACCAGGAAAAGTATCCCATACGGGTCTTTTAGAAATGATTACAGGTAGGCATAGGTCAGACATTATATTATCAACAATCTGCAAATCTTCCTCAATTTGAGCTGATGCATCATCTTCGTCAGCATGTGCAGTGTGAGCTTCAAAGAAATGTATTTCTCGTACGCGAATGAAGGATCGTGTTTGCTTAGTTTCGTACCTGAAAGTATTGACGATTTGATAAGTCTTGAGAGGTAAGTCATTATGGCTCCTAATCCATAAAGGGAATAGTGTATACATGGCAGTTTCTGATGTAGGTCTAAGGAACATGGGCACATCTAGTTCATTTTCACCTGCATGTTTAACCCAATAGACCTCTTTTTTGAAGCCTTCAACATCTTCATCGAATCTAAGTTCTGAAGGGTCTACTCCAGCCTCACGAGCAGATTTAAGTCGAGCAACGAGTTTATTCTCCTTTTCTAAAAGGTCTTCTGGGATTAATAGCGGGAAATTAACCTCTTCATGGCCTGTTCGCTCCATTTCAGAATGAGTCAAAGCATCGATATTTTTCATGGCCTTCCAACCATATGGCCTCCAAACATCCATGCCTTTTATTGGATATCTCTTGTCTACAAGATCAGCAATTTCAACGATTGCGGGATACCAAGCACTGAAATCGCTCTTGGGTGGGATGCCGCGCTTAGCCTTGCCATAACTCCCCATGATTCATCACGCCCTCTCATAATGCTTGAATACTATGCTATTGAATCATCATCAAATTGCTCCATTGGTTTGAAAATGGCTAAGACCGAAGCAAAGAACCAAGCCAACTCTAAGACTACAAAGGCCCATTCACCTGTATGGAATGCGCGAACCCCAAGAATCCCTGAGCCTACTGCCATTAGCAGTAGATATCTGACTCCTCTACTATTCAAGACACCACGTGTCTCAAATACGAATGCTGCCAAGATGAATATCATGCCTAAGTATGAGGCATAGTATGTTATTGGTTCTAGTGATTCAAGAGCAATTACATTACCAGTCATACTAAGAGCGGCTTATTTCCTTCTCAATAATCATTGCCAAAGCATTGTTGTCTTCAATAGGTGTTACTACACCCTTTTTATCAACCCAGAAAGCTCTTTTTGTACTGCTATCCAATGATTCAATGTGGTTAGCTACTACGCCATTTAGTTGATATTCATTCAACATATTTATTGCGGAATCAAATAATTGAGAATCATCAAAATTAGACTCCAATTTGAATCCTATCCTAGTGGAACCTTGACAATAATTGGTTAATTCTTGTATATGCTTCTTACTAGGGGCTAAACTAATTGTCCATTCACCTGAACCGGATTTGACCTTATCATTAATAATTTCAGTGGGGATATAATCCAAAACTGCTGCACAATGTATCCATGAATCTGGTGAACTATCACTTTTTGCTATCTTAATTAATGCATCCAACATATCATCGGGATCACTATGGTATTGATTGTTTGTCAAAAAACTAGGTGGGGAGTTCGATGTTTCACCATGGACTACGGCTACACTGTGCCCCATTCTATAGAGATAATCAGAAATTATCCACCCTGTTTTCCCTGAAGAAGTGTTTTGAATCCATCGAACTGAATCAATAGGGCATCTGGTAGAACCAAGTGTGACTAAAACTGAGGAGCGCCCATCTAGTTTAGAATTAATCAAGTGGCTTAATTCGGCTACTATTTCGCCTACAAGTGGTTGCTTCATTCTGCCTTCTTCAGAAGAGCCCCATAAAATATGGTGGCCTTCTTTGATAAGTTCATTACACAAATCATCAGTAATAGGATCGGAGGATAATGAACTATGCATGCTAGGGACGAACATAATAGGAATCGCTCTACCCCTAGATGAGGCGAGAGCCATCTGCAAAGGGGTATCCATAATACCGTGGATATGTGAGGCGATCGTGTATCGCGTAGCAGGACAAACAAGTACACCATCGACTTGTTCCAATTGTCCCATTTCGGCTTCCCAATCGGTTATTACAGAAGTTTGACTTGCCCATTCGATAGCTAAAGGTGATATTATTTCCTGTGCTGTTTGAGTCATTATTACTACTGGTTCTGCACCATGTCTGCGTAATTCTCTTAGTAGTCGAACACTATCTACGACTGCTATTCCACCACTTATCCCGACTAGAATTTTCTTACCTTCTAAGCAATTAGAAGCCGACTCAACGTCAACGTCTTTGGTGTTGCTCATCAATACCTGCGATTTGGTGCCACTCTTTACGGATACCGGTTCCCACAAACTGAATTAGTGTCACCTATTCCAGATGCCATGGAGGGCGATATCACTGCCATCGAAAGAGTACATCGAGGCATGTCTAGTTCTCTTCTTTGGCTATCATTACTATTTTTCTTCCTAGTTTTTTCATTCATTTCTAGCCTAGATTCTAGTATTGCAATCACGTTAGGCATTATTTCTATTGCCTTCAATGCCATCCTATTATCAATCTATTTTGGTTTCTTGAGACGTCGAAATTGGGCTTACAAATTTGCTATGGCACATTGGTTATTCCTAATACTCATTTGTTCGTTTACAGGAATTCTAAACTTAATAACAGGTTTACAGGGTGAAATATTGTCGTTGATTATGTCAGGGATGTTGTTTTTCATTTCAGTTGGGCTGGTAAAGAGATTTTCAACATTCTCAAATCCTCTTTTCATAGCATGGTATTTGGGAAAATCTAACCAAATTCTAGCAGCTTCTAAACTAGAAGGAAACGAAATGATGGGTGCTTGCCCTCATTGTCTATCGTTATTGGCTGTGAAGCCTTTAGAGTTGAGTAGGGGCGATCTATGTCCAAACTGTGGTGGAGATTTAGTTTCAGAAGAAACATACAGTAGATTCTCAATATTGGAAGAGGAATGATTACTGATCAGAAATGGTCAGATTCTTCCAATACTCTTCAGGGACTTCTTGAGCAAGCCTTAGTGCCCCAGCAGCACCCAACTTAACGGGGTCTTCAACGATATGGACTGTGATGTCTCCAAGATCGGATAGTCTCTCTTCGATAGTGGCTCCTAGGCCCCTAATTCCAGAACCACCGCCCGCAAGTATGATATTTTGGCGGAATGCATCGTGGTATTCAGGGTTAGAATCAGAAATCAATGATTTCACATTAACCAGGATGCCATCGACTATTGATTCACAGGCTGCTGAAAGACAATCTGTAATATCTAATGACATGGCTTTACCTTCAATTGAAAAGTCCACAATGATGGGTTCAGATGGAGGTGATACACTTGTGAACGAAAACTGTTCTTTCCATCTTCTTGCCATATCTTTGGTAATCTGAGCGCCCACATACTTCTTCTGAATTTCTTCAATAAGTGCAGCATCGATAAAATCTCCAGCCCTATTAATGTGCAGTTGGTCCTCTGGTCTAGGGATAGTCCCATACACTCTACAAATATCTGTGGTGCCAGCACCAATATCGATAACCATTGTATGGTCTAACATATCAAGTGCATACGCTACTGCAAAGGGTTCTGAAATAATCATACAAGCATTAACAGTGCCTGCAGCAGCATCAAAAATAGCGGTCTTATCTACATGGCTCGCTTCAGCAGGTGCACCAATTACGGCAACGACGCGGTCGTAATCCTCTGGATCTGCTAGATTCATCATGTGGTTAATGAAATGGGCAATGTATTTTTTATCTTCAGGAGTATCTTTGATAACACCGTGTTCTAAGGGTCTGTAGAGGTTTAATGCTAACCTATTTTTTAACGCCTCTTCCCCGAAAAGTACATCCCTTCTTAGGAAATTTTTTGCAATCGAATCCTTTGGGGTTCCTATTACGGTTAGAACCTGGTCTTCATGGTTATCATTTGAAACAATAACTGATCTAAACGTTCCCAAATCTACGCCAATGAATAGGGTATCTGTTGCCATATGGTTCACCGCGTTAACTGCTCCGTGGGACTCGGTATATCAACAATGCCTAAGTCATATATCAAACAATTAGTAATTAAAGCCACATGTCACAACCTTCACAATACCATGCATTGTGTTCTTTATAGAGTGGAGACATGTTTCCGCAGCCAGTACATTCCTTCTTAGCACCATCACCAAATAATGCAATAATGATCTGAATATGCCTTTTCTCGCTAATGTCAAGATGTTGCCTCATAGCCCATAAAAGCTGATCCTCGCTAGGTGTAATTATTCCGTCAGATAGTACAAGTTCTACTGCTGTCTGATAATCAGATTCTATACTAACTGCTGAGGCATCAAGAGTTACTCCATCTTTCTCAGCAACCATGTCTTGTGAGCCGGGGTCATCTACGTAAAGAACCAAAGCATTGGGATTTAGTGAATTATCCCTCAACTCGAAACTAACTTGATTGCCTACATGTTCAGCATATACGAAATTACTTGTTCTGTTAATAATAGAGGCGATGTTACGTGCTGTTTCCTGAGCAGTCCTACCCCTACGCCATCCATTATCAGAATCTTCATTCAATAAATAGAATTCAGTGCCTTTACCGGGGTATTCTATACGGATTTCTTCCCCACCATCAAAATCATTGTTTAGAATTGTAAGTTTTCCAACATTGGAATCAATGATGTTATCTTCTTCATCAAAATTTATGATTAATGGTTTTCTTTCCTCACTAGCTGCATTGTAATGACCCTGCATACCATCAATCCATTTGTCTTGTAATCTTGTCAAGCCTTCTTCCTGTTCACGACTAAGGTTCTGGTCGATTCCCAAAACTCGTGATAAACCCGCACCACTTTCCATCTCATCCTTGAATTGTTTTAGCATTTCAGATTCAGTATGTATTGATTCGCGTGGACCTCTCGAAGTACCAGATTTAGCATTGGGGTCTTTCCATTCATACTGACATCTATCACATATAATGAAATCTTGTATTGACGAAGATATAGATTTACCACCACACCGAGGGCAGTCACCTTCTTCGTCAATAGAAAGATTATCCTTCGCATCAGTCAGACCTTTGTTCCCCTTAAACGGTCGCTTGCGCAAGGCCATCAATAACCTGAGACATGGCATGGGTGATATGGGTTGCGTTCAATTTATCGTAATTTTAATATCATGATATATGATTGAATATTTGACTAAGTTGTTGTATATCTGGATGTACTAAACCGGCGCGGTTATCAATAGGTCTTGAGTCGGGCAACATATGATTAGAGAATGTCATCTGCATGGTTACTTTGAAGGAGAACTATGTCCTGCTTGTAATAGTGAAGGAAAATTCGTCATGAACGGACGTGAAAGAGACCAAATCGCTCGTAGAATGGCAGGTATACTTCGCCACTTCCCAGAAAAATTCGATCTTGAGATGGATATCAATGGATGGGTTAGTATTAGAGAACTTTCTAATTCATTATCTCGTAAGGATAAGAGGAAACATTGGCTTAGGGACCGACATATCAGCGCTATTGTAGCAACAGATCCCAAAGGTAGGTATGAAGTCAGGGGCGGTAATGTTAGAGCCACCTACGCCCATACAGTTGACATAGAACTTGATCTACCAACAGACAATATTCCAGAACTCTTATTTTACCCATGTTCTAGAGAGGAACTTGATGTTCTATTAGAGGGAGGGATTCATCCTGGTGGGCGGAAATGGGTACACCTCTCTAGAAGCATTACTTCTGCTGCTAACGCAGGCGCTGTACATCACTTCCGGCCAGCTATCATCGAAATTGATACAATCCAAATGATTGCATCTGGTAACACTATTTTCCATGCCGGAACTACTGTTTATCTAACTGAGATAGTAGACTCTCAATTTTGTTCCGCCGTTAGTTACGATGACGATGAGTATCAAATAATGCTTGATGAATGGGGCGAAGAAGAATAAAACACTATTTTTTGTAACCACATGTAGGGCAAAAGCCCAGTTCAGCATCAAGTGTTTCATCACACTTAGGACATTCTCCATCAATCGATTTAGTTGATTCATTATTTATTTCGGATGAAGGGGACAGTAATCTTACAGCAGTACTTTCCTCAAAGACGATACGCTGTAATTCATTCCTTATTTCAACCTCTTTTGTGAAATTGATTGCCTCTTGTAGTGCTGCCTCAAGTAAAAAAATACGTTTCTCCCTGTCATTCTTACCAACGATATTTTCAGCATCTAACAACTGTTCCTGGAGATATTTTCGCAATTGAACTACAGTCGGCTCATCAGTCATTGTTATCCGCACCATCTACTCACTCATCAACCCGTTGGAAATATTTCAGGGTTTTTAATAATTCATAAATTTATACTGAATTCATATTATCAATAGGAATTAACTTGACTTCTATCCTCTTCGGAGTATTATGGACGAATTGATAATCCTCAAACTCGGGGGTGGATTAATCACTGATAAGTCCAATTTATGCACGCCAAAATCAGAAGTAATCCTCCATTTGGCAGAGGCTATATCTAAATTATCTAAAATGGGTTTTCGTATAATTATAGTACATGGCGCAGGTAGTTATGGACATCTTAAAGCAAAAATATGGAAATTACATGAAGGGTTCATTGAAGGTCATGTTCCTGAAAATAATCAATATGATATTGTTGATCAAAATGATGCGGTTGGATCAGTACGTAATGATATGCTCAAATTAAACCAAGTAGTGGTTGAACAATTAGAATCATTTGGATTGAATACAGAATCTCACCCACCTCATATATGGGCAAAGGAAACTGGTGTGAATTTCACAGGAGACCTATCCCTATTGGATTATTTCGATGGCACTATTGCTGTAACATTTGGTGACGTGGGGAATTGTACGGGGAGAAAGAAATTTGGCATATTAAGTGGAGACGACATTTGCTATAGACTAGCAATAGAGAATGATGCTAGTCATATGATTTTTGCAAT
>DASCSU010000051.1:0-11334 GCA_034399495.1 Candidatus Thalassarchaeaceae archaeon | reverse complement strand
CAAGTGCTGAAAGATCTATCCCTAGGTTCGTTACACCCATCCCACTGCTTGTATCTGATAGGATTTCATCATCCATAATTGCAACATTATCCAATAAAGTAGTACGGTCTACTCCAGCCATTGCTTCAATTGAACCGGCTTCAAATGAGTTACTATTTAGACGAGGATCTGGAGTTTCTCTTCTCACATCAGAAAGTAAGTCAATATCAGCAGAATCATAATCATCTAAATGAGGCACACTAATACCTACTTGTGCTGAAATCTCCTTAAGCAAAATGTGTAATTCCTTTGATTTATTACCTGATGCCTTGAACTGAAGTGACGCCTTATCCCAAGCCAAATTATGTTGAGAACGTAGAATATATGAACGCGAAATCCCCATGGCTACTTCATCTAAATTCATCCCTAGCCCTGTGGCCCTACTGTATAATTTCTCGGCAAGTTTACCATTCCCTAATTTTATTGCGCACTCTGCTGCACCTTTGCAGGCATCAAGACGCTCGGGAGCTCTCTTCATTGCTTTTCTATAGACCTTTAGCGCTTGACCATGTTTACCAAGCCTAACCAAAACTCCAGCATGTCTAATGGCAAATTCTGGTTCCCTCTTCCAAGTACGGCTTGCTTCGCGAAGAGATTGTTCGGCTGAATCTAAATCTCCAGCAGCCAAAGAGTCCCTAACGCTGGCCAAGATTTCATCGGGGCTGACCATATCTACCAATATCGGAGATGGGGCACCTCACTCAAACCTACCGCATCAAATTGTATGTTTGTTTGATAGTAGACAACATTGCCATAAACAAATCCATCCCCAAGGGCCCGCTTACTAGAATTAACATACGAAGGGTTCATGCGATTCCGGCATGGCCGCAGTTCTATGCCTGACGAGTCTGAAGATGAGGCATTGCCCGGCATGGGCTCAATGATGACCCCTCTCTTACTGCTAGTATTGATGTCAGTCCTAATCATCAACCCTTCAATTAGAAGCAGTTTGGCAGGAGGTGCAGACTCAATACTCAGACCTTTGCTACCTTTCTCAGACCAATGGTTCGTCCTTACAGTAGCATTGGTTGGTTCCTCAATCATGATTGTGAATACTGTCTTTCGTTCATTTTTCATGGACCCATTCAAGCAAGCACACCTTGCTCACCGAAACAAACAAATTCGTAAGTTGATGAATGAGGCTAGAATTGATCGAGACAAAGCACGGATAGATAAAATCCAGAAATTGCAGCAGAGATTAATGCCTGAGCAAATGAAATTACAAAATGCAATGATGAAACCAATGATGTTCACCTTCGTATTCATTATTGCTATCTTCTCTTGGATGGCTATCAGCGTGGAAGCATTCCGTGTTAATTATGTAAGTTTACCTTGGACACCTGAATGGAACCTACTTGAAGATAAAGTCCTCTTTTTCCCTGCGTGGATTGCAACCTACATCACAACCTCTGCACCACTAGGCAGGGTTGTTGATAGGCACATAAAATTAGCAAGGTATCGAAGTCACCCCCTAGTACTCTCTGGGGAAACACTTCCTGAGCCATACCTATCTGACTTGCAAGATGCTGCTTCTAAGTCTTCTACTGGAAAGAAAACCAAGCGCAGTCGAGCTGGACCTAGAAAAATGGCAGGATTTGGTAGTGATAATGATGCCTCAGATGAAGTCTTTAGTTCAGGCTCTGTCGCTTCTCCAAAATCAGGGACTGTATGCCCTGATTGTGACTCCACACAAGTAGAAAGGGCACCTGATGGTCGTTTACGGTGCGTCATATGTAGGCATGTATGGAGGCGTTGATTTGGTCCTCTTAACTGTAAGTGGGCACCCTGGCAGTGGAACTTCGACCCTCGTAAATGGTATTTGCGAAATTAAAGGTTGGACTAGTTTAAATGGCGGTGAAGTTTTTCGCACAATTGCCAATGAAAGAGGAGTATCTCTTGAAGAATTTTCAGTTCTCTGTGATGTTGAACCAGAGATTGATAAATCCCTTGATCAAAGATTGATAAAGTCTATTTTAGATGAAAATGGCCCTGAAATTGTTGAATCTAGACTCTGCGGCTGGTGGGCCCATCAACAGAAAATTAAATGCATCCGACTTTGGATATCTGTTTCAATTGAAGAGAGAGCAAAAAGGGTAGTAAAGCGAGAAGGTGGGACTTACAACGAGGCTATTTCTAGAATTCAAGATAGAATGGATAGTGACCAAAAGCGATATCTCAATCTTTATGGAATAACACTAGAAGATTTGGAGCCATATAACTTAGTAATCAAAACAGACAGCTTATCTGCTAAGGAAGTAATTGACCTTGTGGCAAGTGAAATAGAAAAAAGGGGATTATAATATGGATTCTGAAAATTGGACTGTTCTTGTAAAAGATGCAACTACTGAGGCAAAATATGGTTGCGCCCCTGAAGATAGAACTATTGAACAACTCCTAGAGGGTGGATGGATTCTAATCGATAAACCAACAGGACCCAGTAGCCATCAACTCGCAGCATGGGCTCGAGATATGCTAGGAGTAGAGAAACTCGGCCATGGCGGCACTCTAGACCCTTTTGCCACTGGGGGATTGGTACTATTATCGGGCCGTGCAATGCGCTTAACCGGTAGAGTTTTGAAAGGAAACAAGATGTATATTTGTGTCATTAAATTACCAGTAAATATCAAAGATGAATCATTAAATGAAGCCATTTCAACACTTAAAGGTAGAATCCACAATGTACCCCCCAAAGAATCTGCAGTCAAAGTACAAGTTAGACAACGGACTATCGATTCATTCGAAATTGTTGAACGCGATGATAGGATCATACTCTGTAGCATTGAATGCGAGGCGGGCACCTATGTTCGAACACTTACTAGAGACCTTGGCCTACTATTAGGCGGAGATGTAGAACTTCTTGAACTTAGAAGAGGGAAAAGTGGTTCACATTCAGAAAACGATGCCATCACAATGCATCAATTAAGTGATGCTATTCATCTGTGGAAACAACATGACCAACCTGATGCAATGAAGAAAATCTTACAACCAGTTGAATCTCTACTTTCTGACATCCCAAGGATTTCTATCAAAGATGGAGCAGCGTCTGCTCTTTCACACGGGGCACCATTAGCTAGCCCTGGGATTGTCGGCATTAACAATGAGGTACTTCGTGGTGACGAAGTTGCCATTATGTCAATGAAAGGGGAAATCGTCTGCCTTGCTACCATGAGTGTCAACGGCAGTGATGTAGCAAACATGAATGGAGGCGAAGTTGCTAGGCCCAATATAGTCCTAATGCCACCTGATACCTATCCCAAAAGATGGTAATAGGCAGAAACACACAAAGGTGTTTCATTCTATGTCATACTCTTCGTATACCCATTCATCAGTTTCTAGTCGGATTTTCAATCTTCCCATATCGCTCACCCCACTTCCGCCCCCTGCCAGACGCTGCTGGCATTGCGAAAGCAATTTTTTGTCACACGGACTACCTATAACCATTGTCCGAAAATCTAGGATTATCCGTCAATAAGTTGCGCCCATTGGCGTAATACTTGTCATTAAAATATGATTTTAATCTAATTTATGCCTCATATGGACCTTCTAATCTTCCCAGGACCTAATTGCATAGCAATAAAAGCACCTACTATTACAATTATTGACAAAATCCAAACCATATTATTAGGAATGATTGGTTCGTTATTTCCGCTTGAATCCGATGCACCATTTAGAACATCTGAGGGTAATATTTCGATAGTAGTCGAATACTCGTTGTTTAATTCTGAGACTTCTAATATGTCATAAGTAGGGTCAACGTATACTCTAAGGTTAGTGTTTCCTACTTCGTTTGGCAATTGCCAATAACAAGAGGTAGATGAAAGTCCACCCTGCTCAACATGAGTGATATTTGCGCTATCAATCAAAGTTTGTTCATTGTAACAACGAACTGTGACAAGAGATGCAGAACTCAGACCCTCATTCCTAACCCAGACTTTAATTTCAACCAAAGAACCAACTTTCATATCTGTTGATTCATAATCTACTTGCTCAATAACCAAATCAGGATCAGCAGTAGCTAGAATTGTCAAGTATTCATTGAAGGTTGTAGCACCATCAGAAAATGTGATTAAAACGTCAAAAGTACCTGGTGAAAGCGGTGCTAGATTTAGGTCCCCGTATTCATCTACAGTTGCCCAAGAGGTATCAGTAGATATCGAGATATTCTCGACATCAGTATCAATATCGTTTACATCAAGAGTGACTGTTACAGGCTCCCCTACTGGCACCAATACCTCTATTGGAAGATTTGCATATGTTGGTGGGTCATCAACAGGTGTGACTACAACATCAAAGATTGATGACCACTGGTTGCCCCTTTCATCTGATGCCACAACTTCTATCGAAGAAATCCCAGATTGTTCTGCCTGTTGATTAATTATCAAGTGACCGTCAGATACTGATGCTTGAATCAAAGCCTCATCACTTGAACTAACTGAAATCACTATTTGTTCAGTTGGAGTAATATCATCAGTACATGAATTTCTGAAAGGCATAACACTTCCAATGCCATCTTCTTCAAGTGTAATATCTGCGGGACTCTCACAGGTGGGATCCAAATCCCATTCAACTACAAATCCGCCAGACAAGGTGATTTCCTCAATCTGAGCAACAAGAGTTTCTGGGACTCCTGATGATGACCAATAAAATCGGGCACCAACTCCAATTATCAAATCAGCACCTTCTTGGGGCAATAATCTGCCTATAGGAATTGAAAGTTGGAAAGTACCTACTGACAAAGCTTGAGTTGCGACTAATTCACTACCCACTGCAATACTGAGGTAACTAAAGTTGGCGACTAAACCATCATTATCCCCAGTAATTTCACCATTAATGTTGAGAGTTGGATCATTGAAATCTATCCTAAGGCCTGAGACACAACCATCTAAAATGGTGGTTTCGGCACGTATGAAATTTGAGCCTGAAATAATAGTGCCGTCATTGTATGCCACACCTTCTGACCAAGTATCTCCATCAGAACTAGATTGGATTTCTATTGTTGCACTAGCATTACCAAAAATGTGAACCCGCCCCCATGTTTGAGAGTAAGGCAACTCTAATGCCGAGGTAATCCAACTTCCTGTTCCAGCACCTACAGTGAGTTCTAACCCACAATTAGTTGTTACGAGATTATTTTTCACTCCATCTGCAATATTGAAATCATGAATAGGAGCCATTGCCATATTTGTTGTATGGATAGCCTTCCCCGAATCAAGGCCAGACCATTGTGATTCATATACGGCTTTGACTCCAACTGCATCAACTTGAATTTCACTATCATCCCCATCTACTGATACATAGTCAATAGTTACCATGATATTTTCGAGTTCTTCCCAGGTCCAATTATTGTGAGAATCAAGGGATATTTCAAGTGGGTTACCTTGCATATTGTTAATTGCAGATTGAGTGTGAGCAAATTGTTTTAGAAGATAGATGTGCCCATCCCAATCCAACTCAATTCTTACCTGATCGTCCTGTAAAGTTTCAGGGATGGCAAATGATACTAACAGACTAGAGTTTAGTAAGGGTTTGTTATAATGTGCAGATAAATCAAAACCTGCTAATTCAATTTCAGGTCCCTTACTCCATGTATATGCTCCATCTGGTTCACCTAAAGACAGATTACTATCTGTCGGCGTTGTCAAAGCCCAACTGGTATCTTCGGCAATATTTTGTGGCCTAGAATGGGTAAAAGAAAGGTGCCCATCAGTAACCATAGCCTCCGTCCAATGTGCCGACTCACCTGGAGTAAATCCATACTGAGTGGAAACTTCCCATTGGCTTGAATTGTCAAATGAACCCTCTGGAAAAAGGTCCACCGTATCAGATCGAATGACGGTATCCCCCGTCGCAACAAAGGGTAGCGAGGTAAACATCAGCAGTGCGAGTAACAACGCATGGATACGAGAGGCCATTCCTTCCATGCTAGTCGCTAAGTTGGTGGAGGCCTTCAACCCGTCGGGTTGATGACTCGGTAGAACTGTTGATTAGGGGCGAGTATGTGGGCGGCTCACCTATTGGCTGCGGTGGTCTAGAGGTTATGACGGTGGGTTGTGGTCCCGCCAACCCGGGTTCAATTCCCGGCCGCGGCCCTCTCTACTGTTTATATCGTGATTAATCGCCATTTAGCGCGTTAGAATCTATGGAATGACCCATCCTTTCAGCTTTAGTTGTTAGATATTCCACATTATCTTCTCCAACACCAACAATCAAGGGCATCACTTCAACGATATTAACACCCATTTTTTGCAACTGGTTGACCTTGTCAGGGTTGTTAGTTAAGAGGCACACTTCTGTAATCCCAAGAGCCTTCAATATTTCTGTCGCAATTCTATAGTTGCGCGCATCGGGAGGGTGTCCTAGAATAATATTGGCATCCATTGTATCTGCCCCATCATCTTGAAGATTGTATGCTTTTATCTTCTCTCTCAGCCCAATTCCTCGGCCTTCTTGCCTAAGATAAATTATGCATCCCCAGCCTTTATTTTCAATTAACGACATTGAAGAAGAAAGTTGAGAGCCACAATCACACCTTAAACTACCAAATGCGTCACCGGTCAAACATTCGGAATGAATCCTCACAAGAACTGGGTCTGGACCTGACAAATCACCCATTGTAAGTGCAACATGATCAAGTTCAGTATTATCCTCACGGTATACTCTAATTCTAAATTCCCCACTTGAAGTAGGAAGACGAGCATCGGGGGGGATATCATTAGCCTCTTGAACATTAATTTGGAAGGCAGAATTGTCCATTTCAAGCCACCCCTGTTGTTTTTCTATGATGATTCTGATCTCGCCCATTTCTTCATCGATTGATATTAGCCTAGCACCGATTCTCTGCACCATCATTGGAATATCATGTTTTGTCTCGGGGTCATCTGCAATAATCTCTAATATTTCACCATCCGCCATACCTTGAAGAGCCTTTCTTGTCTCATGAACAGGCACAGGACAATGATATCCTAGCAAGTCCAAGGTTAGCATGATGGTGCCTCGATAGTTTCGACTAACCCGTCTCTTTTCAAACCATTCAGCATGAGGTTTTGATATGTAGGGTATGCATCGAGCCTACTATGGAGCAGCGGCAGGGGGATGTCTCGTGGTCAGAAATCGCTGCTAAAGTGAAAATAATTGGTACTGTTGTCACACTGTTAATCTGTGCTGAACTTTTTTATCGTTGGATAACTCATCCTGATGACAGTTTTTCTATCTATCAAGAAATCATTGCTTGGATTTGGTATCAACTGCACACAATAATTTTCGGCGCTGACACAGCAACTCTAACAACAAGTGAATCTGGACTTCGCACTGTTCTAGATTTCAACTATCATTCAAACTTAGTAGGAAGTGATATTCCTCTTCTAGGAGTGACCGATGAATGTGTTGGAATTCATGAAATCGCCTTCGTTTCATTCATGATTTGGATGACCCCAGGGATTTCAAGGCAACTAAAATTGAGAGGTATAGCTGCAATGTCCCTAGTTTTGAGTATCTTGAATGTTGCTAGGCTACTTATTCTCTACCCTCTTGCCGTAAATGGCTGTAGTGATTCTGCAGGACAGTACGGGTGTTGGTCCCCAATGTGGGATTTCCATCAATTCATGCAAGATAGTGGCTTCATGCTAGTAATTCTGATAGGTTGGACTGCCTGGTATCTAGTCGTAGGTGGTCCAGCAAAAACAAAAGAAATCCATGACATCTCCAGCCTCATTACTTTACCAAAGAAGATCAAACAAAGAAAGCCATTACCTAAATGGTCTATTGTTACCCTTTCTGTAGCAGCATTAATTGCAATATCAGCAGTCCATACTCTCGGTTTTGATTCAGATTCTGAAATTGAAAGAGTGCAATCAGAAGGATGTGAAGAAATAGTTTCTGCAATTTGTTCCGAAGAAATTAGGGAGTGGGATAATATCTCGGGTAAGGCTTGGCGCACCTTATTCACTAGTGCAACTGTATCCGCATTTGCGTTATTTAAAATTGATTGGGACGTAAAAACTGATGAAGAAGAGTGAAATTATTTTCACTCATCTAAGGATTTCAAGTTCTACTGAATTCCCTTCCCACTTGCGATTTGACATAACCTTAAGGACAGATTCTACTTTGTCTAGATGGATTTCGACTTCACTAGTATTTTCTGAAATTCTGACTTCACCAATTGCGAGTTCACTTAATCTAGCTTCAGTCGAAAACCAATCGGTAATGGAGTGGTTTGAGGCACCTTGAGCAATACCGATTGACAGTTTAACTGGTACCATCCCAAAATTATTGGCTACTTCAACCCAATCCTGTTGCCTCTTTACTGGATCTCTAGTGACTCCTTCGGGCAATTCAGGTGCTTCAGACTCAGGGATTTCAAGGTTCCATGTTGCGCATATCTTCTGAAGTTGCCCTTTATCCTCACCACTAACGAATGACCAAGCAGTTCCTTTCCTACCCATTCTACCTGTACGCCCAATTCGGTGAACATAACTCTCAACATCATCAGGCAAATCATAGTTGACAACAATTGTTACACCATCTACATCAATTCCTCTAGCTGCTACATCAGTGCAAATGAGTACTTTCTCTTGTCCACCCTTAAATGATTCAATAATTCTTTCACGCTTCTTTTGGGGCATATCTCCGTGTAGACCCACCGAATTGAATCTGAATTTATTCAGGCGCTGAACAAGTAAGTCCACCATCCTTTTTGTATTAGCGAATACCATCATTTGATCAGCATCATCCATTTTAGCCAAAATACGGCCTAAAGCCCATAATTTGTTGGCCCTACCAATAGTAATGTGCATCTGTTCAATTTCAGGTATTTCTACATCTAAATCGTCTGACATCACATGTTCCGCATCATTAATGAATGTATTAGCGGCTTCCAGTACCTCTTCAGGAAATGTTGCGCTGAATAGCAGAGTCTGTTTACGATTATCCATTTTTTCTAGGACCCAAATGATATCGGGGAAGAAACCCATGTCTAGCATCCTATCTGCTTCATCCAAACAAAGAGTTGTAATTCCATCAAGTTGAATATGCCCTCTTTTGGTCATATCAATAATTCTGCCAGGAGTACCAACTATGATTTCTACTCCAGCATCAAGTTTCTTTGCTTGCTTATCTATGTCTGTACCGCCATAAACAGTCTCAATTTTCAAGCCTTTGCCGCCCTGTAACCATAGTAGTTCTTCAGAAACCTGTTGAGCCAATTCACGAGTTGGGGTGATTATGATGGCTTGTGTAATGCCATTAGATTCAGTTGATTCAATGCAAGGGATTCCAAAGGCTGCTGTTTTTCCAGAACCAGTCCTAGCTTGACCTACTACATTGAGTCCCTTTCTAGCAAGAGGTATGGCTTCTGCCTGAATTTGAGTTGCGCATTCCCATCCTTTTTCAGATAATGCAGAAAGAACATTGGAGTCAATATCCCAACTATCAAACCTGACATTCGATAATGCAGATTGATTAGACATTGGTACACCTGCCTCCTACTCAGTAGGACTCAGCTTCGCGAATTTCTTCTTGTAGTTCGCCCATCCAATATTTACGGCAGTACTCTTTGGTGAAAAACCTATTTTCGTTCATGTGGACACCACCACCATCACCAATTCTTTCTGCACGTCTGCGACTAACTGACTTGATGTCTGGCACCTTTTGGCGGACATGTTCACGCATGTATTGACGGAACTTAGCCGCCTTGACAGGATTCTCTCCCTTAGCGCTTCTTCCATACCATAATCGCTCGAATTGCTCGGCCTTCCAATCACCCGATTTGCCACTCATGGTATCACTCAGCGAGCGACCCACCTGACACCCCTCTTTAACGGTGACGCAAAAAGAGTACAATCAATTATTCTCATCTATTTGGGTTTCTTCGCTTACCTCAGGCTCTTTGAGGCGCTTTGGGGGTTCATTTTCCATTGGTGGAAGTAAGGGGGAGCCATCCTCATTAGTGGCCTGCGGAGCGGCGGCTAGGAATCGATTCTTTTCATCCTCGCCACCTTCCATTTCAGGATCTATTGAAATTTCTTTAAGTAGCGATATTAATTCTGGCCGAGTTTCTTGTCTCAAGAGCTCTAATGCTTGAATTCTCATCTCAGATTCAGTAAATAATCGAGGCATCATTAAGATGCAAGTTCGGCGAATCTCAGGGTCACTATGCCTAGCCCCATCAATACACAAACGGTTCATTCTAAAGCCACTAACATCTATTGACTTCAAAGCTCTTAATGCTGATTTTCTGACTTGTTTATTGGTGTCAAAAATTGAATTTTCAATCAATATCTTGGCCATTTGAGGGTGAATATTTGCTAAAGTTGGGAGCGTTCTTGCTGCTTGGGCCCTAACATTATCGGATTCATCACTTAGAGACCAACTAATCAAATCCCATACTGATGCAGATTTTGTACGCGCCAAAGGAGGTAGTATCTTTGCAGCCTCCAATCTTAATTTGGGATCTTCGGAACGTAACAAATCATCTAGATGCTGTACTACCACTTCGGGCCACACTTGACACATCTCCTTGAGTGCTGAATATGCATGCTTGCGCCTTGAGGCCACAGATGATTGCAATTCTCTAAACAATGTTACTTCTGTTGCAGAGGGGAAAACGGGTGCTACAATTTGCAAACAGGATGAAGCAGATTTTCTAACGCTAGCATCCACATCATCAAGTAATTCATGAAGGTGTTCAAACAATTCATCAGATTCCACTAAAGCACAGTACGGCAAAGAAAAAAGTGCTGAGATTCGTATTTCAGGTTTGATATCAGAGAGAGATGCGGTCAATTGCTCATGGACCAATACTGGTTCATCCCTCATAATCCTAGGTAGGGCACGAATAGCATCAGTACGGGTTACCAATTGAGGTATTTCTTTCCAACGAACCTCTAAAGCCTGAATAGTCCCATCGCATAGCGAAATAATATCATAATTCTTGATTGCGTCCCATGGCCCCTTAGGGGCTCGGTACGCTTCGTCAACCGGGCCAGAATAACCCCTCTTACCAAAAGCAAGAGGTAAACCTGTTTTTGGATCTCTAGCAATATATTCCTTCATCAGATATCACCTGCACCGTTGACCCTATTTTAGGCAATCAGTTGTCCCGCCTATTCCGCCGCAGACAATAATCACCCTTTGATGTTACGATAGGTGGATTTACAGGCTATTGGCCCACCACCGCTATTGCGAGGACTACATATGCAGTGCTGGGCAAGATTTGTTTGGGGTAATGATGGACTTTGGCCTGGCCCAATAGAATTCAATGATGCCCGGTTACTAGCCCACCCCATACATATTGAGTTT
>DASCSU010000050.1:0-11572 GCA_034399495.1 Candidatus Thalassarchaeaceae archaeon | reverse complement strand
CTCAGCCATTAGACTACCGAGAAGAAGCCACACCATTGAACTTATGCATGCAATAATTTAGGCTATAAGCACCACACGCCAACACATGGGCGAGCAGCAAAGCCTAGTCGTCTGCTTTGGTGAAGCCATGCTTAGGCACTCAAAAGACAGCAAAGGCATGAAACAAATCACACCTGGTGGTGCTGAATATAATGTAGCCTGCGCACTAGCAAACCTAGGGATATCAACAAAATGGGTGACATCTCTACCAACAAATAATAATTCAGAATTAATCACAAGCCAAGCAATAAATAGAGGTGTGCAGTTAACAATATTCCCTTCAACACATCCTGTGGGTGAATATCAGGTCCTAGAAGAACAAGATGCTGTTTTGTATGAACGCTCTAATTCTGCCTTTGCGAACTTAAGTTCAGGTGAAATCAACTGGAGAGAACAGATTTCTGCAACTCGTTGGTTAGTTGTTAGTGGAATCACCCCTCTACTTAGTGAAGGCGCTAAAGCAAATTGGGGGGCGGCAATGACTTTTGCAGAATTAGATGGAACGCTAATCGCCCTAGATTTGAATCATCGTCCATCTTTAGCCACTTTTGAAGAATTATGGGCTATTGTAGAGCCAAAACTTAGGCAAGTAAACTTGCTTGTGATTTCACCTGATTCACTAAAACACGTCATGGGACATGACAGCTTAGAGGATTTAGTAGAAATGAGGAGGCGTTGGAATATTCCCTATTTAGCATGCACTTGGAAAAAACAACACTTGAGTTGTCAAGAACGTTGGAGCGCAGTAGCGCATTCTCACGGGATTGAAAATACTCAACCGATTTCTGTAACCCATCAACCTGCTGAGTATCTAGGAGGAGGTGATGCGTGGCTTGCTGGATTTATCGATGGATTGCTAGAAGGATTGAATCCTAGTGATTGTTGTCACCGCGGTGACTTACTGGCGGCCCTCACGCAACAGACCTTCGGAGACCTAGGAAATGTGAGCCGTGAAGAGTTATCAAGGTGGGAATCAATTGAAGGGGCGGTCGACCTCTTGCAGGATAGGTGAGGGCATGTCGCTAGAGTGGAATCTTGAGCGGATTGGTCGCGCTGGATTCATTGGTATACTGCGCGGCGAGGACCCTGAAGCATTGATTCAACGAGGATTAAGATTAGCAGACGCCGGAGTAAGAGTTCTAGAAGTAACGCTAGACAGCAATGATGCTGCAGGAGTTTTTGCTACATTGAAAGAGCATTTGAGTGATGATGTGATGCTTGGCGTAGGGACAGTGATGCATCCACCGACTGCTTTGCCATCTGTTGCAGAATGGGGGGCAGATTTTGCCCTATCACCCGTCAACCCAGAAGGCTTCATTCAACTTGCCAATGAATTGGATATTCTCGCTGTGCCTGGTGCTGCAACTCCAGGGGAATTGTGGAAGGCACATACTGCTGGCGCTATGTTAGTCAAACTATATCCAGCAGCTACTAACTGGTCTCCAGAAATGCTTGCAAATCTTCCTAGGCCATTACGGCAAGTACACACTTTACCCACAGGGGGCGTGAAATCTGAAGATGTGATTTCATGGTTAGATGCTGGTGCTTTCGCCTGTGGACTCGGAGGACAACTTACTGTTGAAGAAGCAGACTTCCTAAGCAGTCAGATTTTGGCAAGGAGAGGTGTGATGAGATGAATATCCGCTCAGCAAGTGTCGTAAGATGTCCACCGCGCTGGCTTCTAATTAGAGTAGAGAGTGATGATGGTGAAGTCGGTTGGGGCGAGGCCATTGGCGACCTGCACGAAGAGGTAGAGGGCGCACTCAAAGCAATTTGTGAACGCACTACTGGAAGAGAAATTACCAGTATTGAGAGAATAAAACAAGAGATGCACAAGGGCCGGTTTTGGCGCGATGGACCTGTGCTTAATACTGCAATCAGTGCTCTAGAAATGGCATTATGGGATTTACATGGTAAAGAAGTTGGAGCACCAATTCACCAACTACTAGGTGGGCCTGTACGGGACAGAGTAATGGTTTATCGAAATCTATGGGGCAGAAGCGCAGATGAATTTGCTGCATCAGGAAAGGCAGCACTAGAAGAAGGCCTGAACATGGTCAAAGTAAGTCCTGCTGGCCCAACCTCAACAACACCTTCTGACTCTGAATTACAAGGGATAATAGACACGGTTTCGGCAGTACGGGATGCCATTGGAGATGCTAAATTAGCAATAGATTTGCACGGAAGACTTTCCCCTGCCGCTAGCCGAAGATTGCTACCTCTTTTGGAGCTATTTGATCTTACATTTGTTGAGGAGCCTTGCCTTCCTGATGGCAGCGCACACCACTTGAGAGATTTGCAACAATTACACCTTGAACAAAGAATACCTTTGGCAACTGGTGAGCGACTACTCACAAAACGGCAATTTGCTGACCATCTATTCCCAAGCCCAATAGCAGCAGTATTGCAACCTGATCTTTCACTCGTGGGTGGGATTCGTGCTGGAATTGAAATCGGAGCTATGTGTGAAGCCGCTCAAGTATCTCTAGCACCACACTGTCCATATGGGCCAATTCAACTAGCGGCCTCATTACAAGTTGCTGCTGCAAGCCCTGCTCATGCTTTCCAAGAATTCCAGTCACTAGGAGGAGCTGCTGGTGGCGGCACTCCGGGCGGAGGGGCTAACTGGGCATTCAATTTGCTCGCAACTCCATTCGCAGTGGAGGAAGGTATGGTTGCGGTACCCAAAGGACCGGGCCTTGGAATAGAAGTTCAAGACCATCTCATCGAAGAACACTTGGATTCATGGAACCCGCATCCACCTACACTTTGGCAGCACCCTGATGGCTCTCACGCAGAGTGGTAGTTAGCCTCACCCGGCATTGAACCCCTTACTCCACCAGTTGGATTCTCTACATCACCCACGAACCGTGGCACGACATGAAGGTGGACATGGAAAACAGTTTGACCTGCTGCCTCTCCAATATTGACCCCTAGATTCCAACCATCTACTGATGGGAAACTAATATCCAAATCGTCTTTCAGCCAATCTGCTCCTGCCATAAGGGAGGCCTTTTCTTCAGGAGTGCAATCCCAGAATGAGCCTACATGGCGCTTCGGAATAACTAGGCTGTGCCCCGGAGAAATTGGGAAGGCGTCTCGAATTGCGAATGAAAGTTCGTCCTGCCAAAGAATCTCTCTAGAGCCATGCTCAAGGATTTCACAAAAGGGGCAGTTGATCATGTATCCACCTCCAATTCTGCATCAAGAATGAGGGGTATTGAAGAAGAAAAGAAAGTTGATCGAATCCATTTAATCCAACGAGGTTCCCAAGGGTCACTTCCTAACTCATCTTCACCCAACTTCAAGTTGCTGAAAATCAGCCAACCCAAAGCAGGACCCAATGCTGCAAGCATGAAGAGTAACCAGTATGCATCGCTAGTTGCCAATAGAACTAATCCGCCCAATCCAACCATGACAAAAGTTGCGGAGAGTGCCTGTGCTGTTTGGAAAACAGACATGTGAGTGCCACCCATTCTTGGGTCTGCGACATCTGCCCAAGTAGTGATGAAAGTGAACATCATACAATCGGTAAGAACCAAGGTAGGAATCCAAATGATTAGTGTGACAATTCCTGGTAGTTTCACTAGCATTGAGGTGCCAAGTAACAAATAGCAAACTACTGAACCAATCGCGTACATTCTCAAAGTTCTTTTTCGCCCATAAATATCTGACAGCCATGGGCCGGCCAATCCAAGATAATTGATTACAGCAAATACATTCCACCATAGAGTGATTTGTGCCCCATCCATATCTTGAACTTCAACAAGATAAGCTGAGAACCATGCCTCAAATCCATCACCAAGTGGAAGCAGAATACACCCTAGCAATACTAACCAAGCGGTTTTAGTTTGCATTGCTGCCAATACCTTTGAAATCATTGGAGTGCCTTCAGGGAATGGGCTTGCCTGTTCTGCTTTTGATAGGGGAGGACCCTCTTTCATCATCAGCGTGATACCTATTCCTGAAGCCATTACTAGGAGCAACATCAGGAATGTCACTACCTGAATTGATGCGAAATTGGTAATGCCATCAGAGATGAATGGTGATGCACCACCGCCACCAATCCACCAACCCATCAGCAGGATGACGAGATGGCCGCCGCCTCGATATGCCAAGTTGATCATAGAATTGGCTCTGCCTAATTGCGGTACACTTTCAGCCATCATTGCAGAAACTGCTTGTTCAGCAAACAGCCGCGGCACCAAAGCAAAGATGAGTACTGCAATCCAAAGCCATGGCTGATTACCCACATCAATCAATACTAGAGGCATCAATAGAACAAGATGTCCAAGCGTCCCATAAAGCATCCAACTGCGTCTACGACCCCACGGTAGAGTCTGCATTCTATCAACAGGTTGAGCCCACAGAGGACGCAGGAAAAACGGAATTTGAACAACCATAAACATAGCAGCAACGGTGTATTTGTCCAAACCAAATTCTGCCATACCAAGTGTGCGACCCCAATACCCAAGGAAGGCGAAAGGCATGGAAAAACCGAGATAGAAAAGAACGAACCAGAGGTCTCTGAATCGGTCATCCTCCCCAATATCATGCCGTGAAATTGGGCTATCTTCTTCCTCCCGAGATGTTGATGGAGCAAGATAAATGAAGACGAAAATGGCTAGAGCAATTGCTAACAAAATTAGGAATATTGAACCAAGTGAAAAGCCACCTGACGAAGCACCCTGAGCATCTAGTTCATCATCAGTTTGATTTGTGGCGTTAAAATCCCAATCCCATAAAGCATGTGTGGCTACTATATCAAGTCCAGTTTGAAGCCCAGACTCAACATTTGGTCGCCCTCCGGCTAACGTATTGATTGTCGTAACTGAATCTGTTTGTGCGTGCTTAGGTGTCTGCTCACAAGTATCACCCTCTTCGAAAATATACTGATGCTGGCCTCTAATCCAAGTAGCAGTATGGCCAGCCATGATGAAATTGTAATGATCTGAATTTCCTTTTGTGTCGTCAATTACACTGACCCATGGTTCAGGATGGCTTAGATTATCATTTATCTCTTTGAGATGATTCTGGAACCACTCAGCATTAGACTGCATTTCCTCTGTGACTTCAAGACCCTCATTTTCATAATACGACCAATCATCAACTGGCGAAGTGAACTGATAGAGCGTCCAGTAATCCTCATCACAACCTGTCGCTTGACTTGCGGCAGGTGTTGGAACAGGCCAGTTTAGGGCAAACATATCCAAATTGACGTATGTCACATTGGTGCCGTTAGGAATCTGTTCTTCTACGAAGTGCAGACTACCTTTTCCACCACCTTCAGATGAACCAGATCCCTGCCACTCTTCGTAATCCCACCAACCTAACTTCCAAGTGTGAGTAGGTGTACCATTCCATTCTGAAAATGTCCTAGCTAATTCCAATAGCGAGCCGCTTCCTGTTCCATCATCGTACGCGCCTTGGCTAGTGCAACCAAGATATGTTGTCCCAATTATTGGGGGCGGTGAATAGCAAATCGCATCATGGTGTGAACCAAGGACGTACCATGTGTCATCGATGGTACCATTGATTGTCACTACGATATTTTCACAATTGTTGCATTCTGCAGTTGCAAATGGCTGCCGTTCTACTTCGTAGCCCATTCCTTCAAGTTCCTCAGCAATCCAATTTCGAGCATTCTCATTGGCTTGTGTGTCGATTCGACGATATCCGAATTGCGTCATGGTGACCATGTTGTCGTAGGCAGCACTACCCTCGGGCCATGACTCAGGGATTCCATCATCAGCCCCTTCTGATGGTATTGGAGCGGCAAGCGTTGCTATCGAAAGCAACGACAGTGAAAGGAACGCAACAAGCAAAGTTGCTGACCGCCTACGCTCAACCATCAAACAGGACACACGGCGTGTCAAACTTGAGGCTTTACCTCGGATGATGCATAGCATCATCTTGATTTGCCTCTACAAAAGTGCAAAACACCACACCTTGGTTAATCTAGGTCACTGGAAAGGGAATCACTCATCTATGTGGTTCTGCGCGACCAGCATTATGGGTAAGGAATGGGACGCTCCTGAAAAGCGTACTGAACCTTACATGAAAGGTGAAGAACTGCGCCTTACCATTGAAGAAACGGATGTGCAGAGAGGTCAATTAGCGCTCTGCTGGCTCACCCAAGCATCGTGGCTTGTCAAGTATAGAAACTGTACAATTCTAATCGACCCATGGTGGCGCGATTTAGAGGCAGGAGACCATTGGGGAAAATTGCTCGGAGAGTTCCCTTTATCACCTGAAGAGTTCCCCTCAATTGACTATATTTTCTGCACACATTGGCACGATGACCATATCTGCCCAACAACACTTCCACTCATCGCAAAGAGATTCCCTGCTGCCAAGTTTGTCGTACCACTACGTAGCCGTCAAATGCTAATAGACATGGGTATTTCACGAGGTAGAATACATTCCATGCATGGAAATGATTCTGGACAATTGACTGGCGGACTCTCGTTCTTTGCAATCCCATCGGCTCATGAGGAATTAGATTTTGATGATAGAGGAGCGCATCTCTATCTTGGCTACTTAATTCGCTGTGATGGCACCACACTATTCCACATGGGTGATAGTCGCCCATATCCTGGTTGGGAAGAAAATATTGAGCGGGCCGCTAGACTGCTATGTGTTGAAGGAAATGGTGATGCACCGATTGATATTGCATTATTATGTATCAATGGCAATGATAATTTAGGCCATGATGAAGCCATTGATCTAGCTGAAAAGTTGGATGTTGACCTAACAATCCCTATGCATTATGGCATGGATCCAGGAAACACCGTAGACCCACAAATTTTCATTGATGAGATTGAAGCGAGAGGAGACGAATTAGAATATCTAATTACGGAGCCTGGTGAATTATTCGTTATAGAATAATCAAAGACGGCCGCCACTGACATCATAATTTTCTCGTGCGTAAAGTAGTCCTTCAGGAAGCCCTACATCGATATAATCTGCATCTATCTCGGCGGCAAGCAATCTGCCACTACTAGCTAATGAACCTAACATCTCAACATCATCATTGCCACTCTGCCACCAAAACTCACTGGTGACAAGCATCCTCCCAGTACAACGCCACCTAGGTGGTGAGGTCAAAGGAAAAGAGACATTCTTGCGCTTCTCTAGAATACCACTGACCAAACTATGTCCAGCATTCTTAGAGCGTGTAAGCGAGTCAACTCTGCCAGTGTCCGAAAGCATCTCCCCCCAAGGAGATACGACAGGCACTACACCAATCACGCACCTGTTTGATGAGTGGTGTACCTTGATCAACTCTGCCGCAGGACAAGGATGGCCAAGGTAGAGATTGTCTGGAGTCGCCACCAGCATTTCTTCACCAGAAATAGGAATTGCCTGTTTGATTGCATTAACCAAACCTTGCGGCTTTTCCTGTTCGACCAAATGTATGTCGCCACGCTGTAAATCTCCAGACTCCTCCAATCTTTGTTTTATTGCAGGTTTTTTTGGAGATGTAACTACTACAATCCCTTCCACCTCAGCTGCCCGAAGTTCATCTATTGTACGATGAATCATAGTTCTCCCATTAATTTCAATCAATTCCTTACAGCCATTTACATGGTGCTCAATGATGCGACTTCCTCGCCCAGCAGCCGGAATTACGCCCCACATCGTTTCTTCGAGACAACGTTTGATTGTAGGATTTGCCCCTTTAACCCCTCTCTATGATTTCTTAGGTTTCGGGCATTAATTCATTTGCATGAACCACCGAGCAATACCCGTGGCGACCACCATCTCCTGCTCCATCCCGGCTCGCATCGGCCTTTTGGGTAACCCATCAGATGGATATTTCGGAGAGTGTATATCACTACCAGCATGGGACTGGAAAGCAACTGTGAACCTTACTCCGAATGATGTCAATGTACTGCCTGCAGATGAGGGATTACTACGCATTATGGAGCCTACGATGAGAGTATTTCAGAATCAATTCAATCCGCCAAGAAAACCATTCATTGCAAGCGTTCAGACTAACATTCCTAGACAGGTTGGGTTGTCCGGCTCTTCAGCAATTGAAACCGCATTTATTCTTGCTTTGATGGCACACCACGAGATTCCGGTTGACAGTCTAAGTTCTAGAGAACTAGCCGAATTGGTGCTGAAAGTTGAAACTGAAGAATTGGGCATTGTTGCTGGACTACAAGATAGGCTACCACAAGCCTACGGCTGCATGCTTCACATGGACTTCCGAGAAGATTTGATGAAGAGTAGGGGTTATGGAGAATATACCGAACTTAATTCATCATCACTACCACCACTTTGGTTAGCACACGCACCGATGGGGAAAGATTCGGGGGAAACACATTCTGACTTACCTAGAAGATGGGCTGAGAGAGATGAGCAAATGGTCTCAATCATTGGACACCTAGCAGAATGCGCTAGAGAGGGAAGAGATGCAATTGAGAGTGGCGATTCACTACTACTTGCAAGCAATATTGACACAAACTTCGATTTGCGTAGAGAATTGTTTGGTGACCAAGCACTTGGCGAAAGCCTAGATGCAGTAATGCTTGCTAGATCTCTAGGTTCATGTGCTAAGCAGACTGGTTCAGGAGGAGCTATTTTTGGGATTATCCCAGACAATGATTTCTGTCAAATAGCCCCGCCTGCATTTGCTAAAATGGGGTGGGAATTCCATGCCGAAATAGAGGTGGGCACATGACTGAGCGAATGATACTCGCCTATGTTCATGACCCTCCGGCTAAGCAATCGATTGAAACTCGGTGGCGGGAACCACAATTCCTCTTTGAACAGGGATTTACTGATTTAGTGATTGCAGACCAATTGACTGGTTGTTGCAGCCTAGTCATGCATGAAGCTGATGAAAAAATTAGCAAACCTGCTCTAATAGAATTAGACCAACGACTTCAGAACACACTTGATGCTGGGATGAAAGCATGGGTCATGGATGACCTCTTCACACTATCAAAAGATGTTGCTAACAGCACTAGTGGTTGTCCGCATGATGAACAAACTTGGCAAGCAATTAGCATTAATTTACAAATGCTATTTGAGAGATTACCCGATCTACAAGGAATCATTTTTCGTTTTGGGGAATCATTCGAAACTGAACCATGGGCGGATAGAGTAGACCCATTTTCATGCCAATGTGAAATCTGTGGCAACCTAGGTAAAATCGGAGCACTGAAACGAATTATTTCAGAACTTGAAGAGCATGTTTGTAAACAATCAGGAATGTATTGTGTCATCAGAATGTGGGATTTAGGAGAAGAAGGTGTACACAATGATTCTGAGCAACAATCGTCCGCTTTAGTCGATTATAATGAAAATCCAAGATTAGTAGTATCAGTTAAGCACACCGCAACTGACTACTGGAGACACCAACCTTGGAACACATCCATTGAACTTGACGGACCACCGCGCATGATAGAATTTCAATGTGAAAGAGAATATGAATTCCTAGGGCTTGTCCCTAACTGGTTAGGACACCATTGGTCTACAGGTTTTCAAGAAGTTGATGAACCAAAAACTGCAGGACTTGCAAACTCACTACCACCGAACTGGGCAGGATCATACATCATTCCCCGAGGAGGTGGCTGGTCTGCTGATGTTGCTAGCGATGATTTCTGGTCAGCCATCAACACTGCTGCTATAATTGCCTTAACAAAAGAACCTAGAAGGAGCGCTGATGATATCTTAGACACATTTCTTCTTGAACAAGGGTTTGAAGATGATACTAGCCGCCACTCCTTTGCTGCCCTCATAAAAATGAGCAGTGACCTCGTTCTCCATCTTAGATATCTACCTACATTTCAACACCTTACCAACCAACTTTGGATGCCTAGCCATAACTGGTTCAGAGACGATACCTTCGTCCCAGGTGCTTGCACTCACATAGCTAATCTAATTGTTAAAGAGAATAAAACTGAACTCTTCCAAGACGAACGCTCCTTCGCCTCAATAGTAGCACGCACACAACTCTCTCGTGCAGAAGCCCTATTCGAGGGTGGGACATTAAGTGGTCATCCAAAAGCAGAATTCATACTTAATTCGTACAAATGGGCAAAGCAATTTGCAGAACTAAGTGAAGGGATTTGGAATGAATTACTCTCATCTACTCCACTAAATCGAGAGAAAACCAAGACTATTATTGAATCAGCGTTGTCAAACAATCCACTAAAACCCCTTAGATGCCTAGACTAATTCAATGCGCATCGCTATGAGGAAGTAACCTCTCGGGCAGAACATGGAGAAGGCGTTGTTTCATCGCCTTTGGATGGAAGTGGACTTTGATGACCACCCCTATCCTGGAAGTCATTCACCAATACCTCAAGGAGAATTACACTTCGCTACCCATGATGGTGCTATCACAATAGGAGATGACCGCCTTACCTTTCGACTAGGCAAAGGTAGTGATGGGGAAGATAGTATACACAGATGGACCACTGAGCCTGTGAAAATGAATAATGGACCAGACCGAATGGGGGAACACCGATGGTCTCTCAGCCCCAAAGATTTCGGCCTTACCATGAGCGCTTTTGTCGCAGTAAAAATTGGAAGACCGGAAGTTGCAGATGGTAAATCAATTCTTGAGGAGCGCATGTTGCTAGGAGAAATTCGCAACGCCTTGGCCCCATTACTACCAAACTGGACGTGGCATTTGGAAGTTGACAATAAGAATGACCGAACTGGTTGGTACATTCGCGCTCCGGAAGAATGGGATAGCTTGTTCACAATTTTTGCAGGGCTTGGGTGGTCTGCTGAATCACCTAACGATAAAAGTGGATTCCTACTTTTTGAAAGAGCGCCACCTGGGGAGTTAGACAGAGAAGATGAGGCAGAATCGAATCGTCTTGATTCCCTAAGAACTGTCGCACTGTGCAATGACCAGCGGGGCGCTCTGACAAAGTTGACAGACAATCCAGAATGGGCTCACGTTGCTGTTCCATGCCACCTCGAAAAGTTACCTGGAAATGTCCAACTTTGGCCACCTAGTATGGAGCGCTGGCCACTACTAGTTGCTCGACAAGGAAATGCCAGTTCAAGTGCGGATACAGCCAATTGGGCAGCAACCATCGTTGAATCCTTACAACCGGCAATATCCACCTTGTCGGCAAAAATTGACAACCTTAACTGGCAGTAATTGAGAGCCCTTCTTCATCTGGAGCCCATTCAACTAGGCTCCAACCTGCGGCTTCACAAGCAGCCTCAACAACCTCTCGCTTTCCAAGATTGCACAAAAGCATCGCACAGCCACCGCCACCGGCCCCTAATGCCTTCCAAGCGAGAATATCCTTTGATGCCAAAATAGGATCTACCACTGCACGAAATGGGTCGTGGAGTCCTTTGTCTAGTAAATCAACACCCTTGCAAACTTCGTGAAGCGATTTTATCACCTCATCTCTTCTATCTTGTTGAATTGCTTTGGCCATTCCTCTAGCAGCTAGACGAATAGTCAGTAAACCATCTTTCACCTCTTGGTCATCGTCATCATATCTTCGCCAAATATCGGCATGTAATTCGCCTGAAACATGTGGAAGATTTG
>DASCSU010000049.1:0-11610 GCA_034399495.1 Candidatus Thalassarchaeaceae archaeon | reverse complement strand
GGCATGCCTTCACCGATTGCAATAACCGCACGCCATTTAGCAAATCGCGCACCCAAGGCAAAGTATTCAACACATCTTTCACGGAGGCCATCCAAGCCCTCCGTGATTTTCTCACCCTCACAATTTGCCAATTGCTTAGCACCAGTATCTACTTTAATCCCCGGGAATATGTCAACTGACGATAAGTATTCAGAAATTGGCACCCCATCATCCATCGTTTGCCTAATTGTTTCATCATATAGAATCACACCACTAATTGCAGATTGGCAATTTGGAGTTGCGAATAGATTAGCGCGATATGCTCTACGTGCTTCTTCAGAAGATTCTAGCCCTACTCCTTGTAATCGATTGCTCATCGTCCCAGTACTCTCATCAGCAGCCAAAATCCCTCGACCTGGTGAAACTATTTTCATGGCATTCTTCTCTAGCAATGCGGTATCCATTATGACCACTCGAACTGGACGAGCGGGCTTGGTATTTTCAAGCCATCGCCAAGTATAGTCATGGCGTATGTCACTTGAGATACTCTGCACTGATGAACTGTCTTGTGCCTGAAGCCACATCAATGACCTCACTGTGAACAGCCACTTTTGAGCCTAAGTCCTCAACCCCTGGAAGATAACCAGAGCAAACACCACTAGCAACGAAAAGGGCATCTGAACTTGCGCAAAGGTCATCCCTACCCCACAGTTTGTCGACATCATCTCCAAGCATCTCGCGCGCCCTACGTTCATGATCTTCGTTTGTAGTCACAAGTCGCCCTTCAAAATGTGCACCTAGGCCCCGTAAAGCAGTTGCAGTAATTACCCCCTCAGGAGCTGCACCAATACCCATTAGTAAATCGACATCACTGTGAGGTGTTGCAGCATCTAAAGCAGCGGAAACATCACCATCACCAATCAGTGGGACTGACACATCAAGGCCCCTCAAAGTTTTGATTAATTCTCTGTGGCGGTCGCGGTCCATTACGACAACTCGCAGTTCGTTTACATTTTTATCCAGAGCCGCCGCTGCTGCTTCAACATTGTAAGCGACATCTGCCTCAAGTGAAATCTCTCCTGAAACTTCTGCTGGCCCGGCCAACTTATCCATGTAACAATCTGGTGCGTGAAGTAGTGTACCACGTGGCGCTGCTGCCAAGACAGCAATCGCATTTGGTAAATCTTTAGCAACATGATTTGTACATTCAAGTGGATCAACTGCAATATCAATTTGTAATGCGCCTTCCACCCCTTGCATTGAGCCAAGAGGCTCGCCTATCCATAGCATTGGTGCGTCATCCCTCTCACCTTCCCCAATAGCAACTCTGCCATCAAAAGGAACATTGTCAAAGACCGCACGCATTGCTTCAACAGCAGCACCATCTGCCAATTTACCATCACCTCGGCCACGCCATTTTGCTGCAGCAATAGCTGCCTCTTCTGTCGCCCTCACAAAATGAGATACCAAATCGCCGGTCTTCTCCATAGACTGCCGATACCCCCACAGTTCTCAATACTACTGTCACTCGCCCTTGTACTTTTCAACGACTTCAATTGATTCAATAGTTGTAGAAGGGTATTGACCTGCCTCATTTTTCTCCAATGACTTGACCATGTCCCAAACACATAGAAGGCCAGCTGATACACCGGCTAGTGCCTCCATTTCAACACCTGTTTTCCAATGTGCTGAAACCGCCACGGTACAGCGAAGTGAATCATTTTCCCAATCCCAAGATACATTGCACCCTTCAATAGGAATGATGTGACAATGAGGGATCATCCTAGGCGTATCTTTGACTGCTTGAATTGCTGCAACGGTTGACGCTTCCAACACATCCCCCTTGGTTACAAGGCCATGACGTATTGCATCGACAGAAACTGTAGTGAGATTAATCAAGCCAGTAGCAACAGCTTTCCTCTCAACAATAGGTTTGTGACCTACTTGAACAATACCATCGATACCATCGCTCAACCTAATCCCCCCTTCCAAATGGTGCCGTCAGCCCTAATCTCTTTTTTCCACAAGGGGGCTTGTGACTTGAGTTCATCGATTAACCAACTACACGCTTCGAAACCCTCAGCACGGTGCGGACTAGCAACATGAATCGAAACTATCGGCTCACTTGGGCCAACTTTACCTGTGCGGTGAGCCATGGCGACAGAAGTGACACTGAACTTTGTGATGGCTTCTTCTCCTAACATACTGAGTACTTCGGGAAGTTTTTCCTCCCAAGCATCAAACTCAAGGCATTCAACTGCAACCCCATCATCATCACCTCGAGTAATGCCAAGAAAAGATACAATGCTACCACAACCATCGAGTGAAAGGGCATTCTTGACGGCTTCCGAATCTAGTGAATGGGGTGCTGGAACAATTACGACTCGACTATTTTCCGCCATCTGAATATATGTGGAATAGCATCCCTGTTTTAATGCGCCGATGGGGAATCCTTCATGCTTGAAGGGCGACTCGAAGGTAACGATGGCATCCAAGGAGGAGGATAGTGACCCCGTCCAGATTATGGGTGCGGGGCTCTCAGGACTTGCAGCTGCAATCATCCTTGCAAAGGCTGGAAGAGAAGTTCATGTGCATGATATCAGAGAAGATTCTGGGTCCCGCTTCGATGGTGATTTCCAAGGCTTAGAAAACTGGACTAGCGACACTGATTTCCTTGATGAATTAAGTGACTGGGGTATTGACTCTAGCGAATTCAAAGTAACGGCATTCCATGATGTTGATGTCATCCATCCCGATGACGTAGTCACACGAGCATGGAGCCCTACAATCGCCTTTCGCGTGATTGAGCGAGGTACTGCGCCACATGCCATCGATCAAGGATTGAAAAGACAAGCTATTGCAGCGGGAGCAAAAATACATTACAAATCACGAGTGAAGCCTGAAGACTGTCACATTATTGCGGCAGGACCTAGAGATACATCTGCCGTTGCATTTGGAGAAATTTTTGAAACACCACATCCCGACCATGTCGCATTTCATTTCAATGATAAATTAGCACCTGGCGCCTATGCCTACTTAATCGTCATAGATGGCATCGGTTTGATTTGTACTTGCCTTTGGAGAAAGCAACAGAAGAGTGAGAGATTCCTCAATGAAACTGTAGCATGGTATGATCAACACTATCCCGAATTAAAACGCAAACCAATCAAGAGAGTTGGCGGAAAAGGTGATTTCACTATCAACAGAGATTACACTGTTGATGGGCGCCACTATGTTGGTGAGGCAGGAGGGCTTCAGGACTTCATGTGGGGATTTGGGATGAGGTACGCAATTACTAGTGGCGTATTTGCAGCAAAAGATTTGCTAGGTGAAGTTGTTTACGAAGAGGAAGTGCGTAAGCACATATTGCCTTCAGTAAAAACTAGTGTTTCAAATCGATGGCTAATGAATCGTGTAGGAGACCGTGCTTTCAAGCGAATTGCAGTGAATTGGCATAAGAATCAAACTAAGAAACAAGATGGCCTGCCATATATCGCTAAACTATTCCGACCCGATTTAAAGCGCAAGATAGTTTACCACCTATTCGGTAAACACATGTTGAAAAAAGTAAGTACTGAGGATGGAAGAATAATTCACCGCATGCCTTACAGAAGTGCTCGGAAAAGAGATGTTTGGGAACCTAGCGAAGAGGCACAGAAAGTCAAAGAACAATGGCGGCAGGTTCGACGTGGAGGGGGAACTACCTCCTTTAACGAAGAAGAATGAGAAAGATAAATCTCAGCGATATTCACGAGTGATATCCTTGCCTGCAAATTGATCTTCGGATTCTCGATAGACTGTTCTTAAATTATTAATCCAATTCATCTCTTGAGTGACAATCTGAAACTCCTTAACACCGATGTCATCAGATGTATCCATCCAGCCTAGAACAATTTCCATAGTCATTCGAGCGCCTTCGCGATGAGGATATGAAAACACATCCATGGACAAAGGAGGGGTTGCAACCAATCCAACATCATCTAACTCACCGAGTTTTTCAAACATAGCCTCATAGGCTTTCTTGAGTAGGCTACGTCTAGATTCATCTTGAGTGGGTCTACGGCAATCTGGGCCAACAACATGAAGTAATTTCTTGGCTGAAAGTTCGTATGCTTCAGTAACTACTGCAGTTCCAACGGGACATGGTTGTAAGTTGTCCTTGCGCCTCTCAGCCGCCACGCCATTGCAAGCCTCACGAAGTTCTTCTCCTGCCTTTGTGTGAATCTTAGCATCGACTCCTTCTCTGCCAGCAAGACGATTATTAGCAGTAGTAACCATCACATCTGCTTCACTCTTGGTAATATCTCCAATGATGACTTTTACTAGGCCATTCTTACACTGCCGAGCAAGAAATACATCCGCCATGAAATAAGCAGGTGAGGCCGTCGGCAATATACCCCACGCTGTCAGAGAGAATAAATATCCTTTTTTGAATAAAAAAGTTCACACGACTCCGATAATATATTGAGCGAAGCGACGGCTTCGATTAGCGTGTCCAGTGTTCGCTTTGGCCTTCTCGTCGTGGCACTCTTTCTCATCATGCCTTGGGCTGGAATGAACCATAGTGAAGAGATACTAGAAAATATTGAGGGCACTTCTTTCAGCGGAGACACATGGAATGAAACACCATTCCGCGATGTAGCCATTCCTGAACAATTCACATTCCTCTCTTTCATCAACTACTCAGACGTAGGCATTCTCATCAATAATGAAAGTGATGAGAGTAAAACCATTGGCTATGCATTTGTGGCAGCACGAAATATTTCTGTAGACAGAATTTTCCTATTTGATAATGAGAGCACCCCCACTGCAGAAACGATTAACCCCACTCAATTTGATACTTATTTTGCAGAACCATTGCGACAGATGATTTCAGATAGAAATTTAACTACAGAATTAAATTATTTAGTGACTACAAAAGGAATTCCTCTACGAATAAACGGACCTGGGGACGGAAAAGCATCCTTTGACTCTGAAATTGGACTCATCAACGGCGCATACAACTCCACCATCCACGAAAATTGGTGGGCCACCCACACTTATGGCCCTGGAGCTGGTGAAGAGATGAAGAGGTTCTCGCGCCAAGAAGAGGGGTTCTATCTTGTGACTCGTCTAACTGGTTATACAGTCGATACTGCTCTAGGCTTGATTGACAAAGCAAACAACTCATTTGGTGAGCGGGGCATTGGAGTTCTTGATCTTGCTACCAACAGAAATGGGTCAGGCTACAAATGGTGGAATGATTTGCTCTATTCCACCAATTCAACCATGAATGGTACAATGGGAATACCGGTTCACTTCAATCAGAATTCAACCTTTGTCACCAATCAGAGTAATGTGATGTTCTACGCCTCGTGGGGTTCCAATGATGGTTCATGGAACGATAATTGGTTACCCAATTCTGGTTTCGATACATCTAGTGGTTCGTGGACTGCCGGAGCAAAATATTGGAGTGCTAATGACCCACCACTTTCAGGTACTGAAGATTTTGAATGGTTGAGGCAAACGGCGGTAAAGAAAAATGGCAATGGTGCACTTGAAGGCACTCTCTCGCCCGGGCCATGTACTGTATCTGAAGCAAGTAGCACAAGTGGCCTACTAGCAGAATATTTTGACAATAGTGGAGTAACATATAACTCTAATTTGATGCCCGATTTATCTAATAGAAATCCCGACTACTGGCGCTCTGAGCCAAATATCAACCATGCCGTGACTGGAGGTACATGGGCTGGGTTGGATAGTAGTCAGTTCAGTGAATATTATTCTGCCCGCCATAGCGGCGCTATCACAATTCCAGATAGTGGAAACTGGACTTTCTATCTCAACAGTGATGATGGTTCAAAATTGTGGGTTGACAATACTGAGGTCATCAGCAATGTAGGAGTTCACGGAATGAGAGAAATCTCCGGGACAACATGGCTCTCCTCTGGAACTCACACACTTCGTACCGAGTTCTTTGAGCACGGGGGTCATGCTGGACTCATCCTTTCATGGCAAGGGCCAAATCAGAGTAAACAGGTAATACCTTCCTCTGCTTTCACTAGAGGGGTGGCCGATTCAGTTACCGCCGATTTAGCCCACCACTGGTCCTTCGATGAGGGCTCAGGAACCAATATCACTGATTCAATAGGTGATGCAAACTTAACTCTCTTTAACAGCAATAATGGCGCTGGCTGGCAACAATGTCTGTTTGGAAATTGCTACCAATTTGATGGAGTTGATGATTATGCCAAAATCGATGTCAACGATTGGGCTGGAAACTTTTCAGTCTCATTGTGGACCAAAACGGGAAATGTAAGTCAAGATCGTTATTCTTCTGCCTTTGCAGTGAATGATGTAGCTGGCGACTCCGACTCTTTCCAGATAATGACTAGTGGCTCAAATTCTGGTGATTGGGAAGTCTATCACAATGTATCATATTCATTTGGTGCCATCGAAGCAGGAGTTTGGACTCATTTAGCAGTCACCTACGAAAATAATACTTTGAAGCAATATCTCAATGGTGCATTAATACAAACAAACGTTGTACCAAATGGAAGTATTGATAGTATTGAATTATACAAAGTTGGTGTCAACAGAGGTGGCAACGCATATTATGAAGGATTGATAGATGACCTAAAAGTTTGGAATCGTACATTACAAGATTCAGAAGTGGCAGAAGTCAATGCTGCTGCTGCTATAATCTGCTCAGATTACAGCAATGCAGGAAGTGGTGAAACATCAGTAGAACAAGACTATGATTTCAGCGACGATTTGAAAGACCACGCTTGGATAATCTATGGCCACGGACTGAAAGATGGTTGGATTACTGGCAATTACCGAATCGAAGTTGACTCCTTTGATGACAATGACACATTGCTTGTAACCAATACAAGTTCAACTCAAAATTTAGCAACTTCGTGGAATTCAATAACAATGCGTTTCCGACCACCTGCTAATGCTGCTTCGTTCAAAATCAAGATGGTCTCATTGCTAGACACGGGTAGTAGAAATGGTTCGGTCTATTTTGATACAATGAATTTACGAGCAATTCGCCCACACTTCGAATGGGTCGATGGTAGCATCGCTGAAACTGCAGTTAGTACCGGCGGCAGAACTTTTGCATGGGGAGCAACCTATGGGCAGAGCCTGGTAGTCGACCTTCTCGAAGATGGAGTTTCGGGAGTCAAAGGATATGTCTACGAGCCTTATCTATCAGCGATGGGTTATCCTGACACGCTGCTCCCATACTACGCCAATGGTTACAATTTTGCTGAGGTTAATTATGCAGCAAACCCAATGATTTCTTGGATGGGGACAGTGATTGGAGACCCGAAAATGGCGCCATATGCCGACATCCTTCACGATGTTGAATTGGAGGCAGTTAGAACCAATGGAACCCTATCCATTGGAGTGAATGGTAGCATAGACATCATTGTACAAAACCTAGCCCCGGGAATTGTAAATGGAACTTTAGAAGTTCGAGATAGGAATGGAAACAGTGTATTAGCAAATGTTTCCCTTCAGATGCCAGGCGGTAATGATATTGGTTCCCGCAGGATTGTCTCTGTTAATCTGACACCAACCCGTGTGGGTTTCAACGAGTATGTAATTAGATACGCAGCTAATGATTGGTTGAATCCGGAGCGTGAAGTTGAGAACAACATTGCTATAATCAATACCCAAGTAAATGGGCCACCTGAAATTGAAGGGCTGAGCTGTACCTCATGGACAGTTCATAGAGGTGGGACTGTTGGGTGTACAACTACTGGAAATGATGATTTTGGATTAACTCAAGCACGGCTAGGGTGGAGAGTCAATGGAAGTGGGGAAAACTGGACTTTCATTAATTCAACTAGTTTGGATTTCATTAATTGGTATTCTAGCCTTAAAATTCCTACTGATATTGAATTGGGTAAATTAGATTTGATTTCAGAAGTTAGGGACGCACAGAACCAAGTTGCATTGTTTCAATTAAATGATGTACTTACCATCACTAATGCCCCACATACATGGTTTGGAGTACATGTGGAAGGGATTGATCCTGAAAATTGGAATGGCGTGATGCCTTTGTCCGATAATAGCGCTGGAGAAGTTACCCGTGACAGTGAAATTACATTGAAAGCATGTGTAGTTGATGCAGACCATGACCCTGATAATGAATTACCTATGATAATCACCAACAATGGTAATGTCACTGAGGTTCAACCCACAGAAAGCCAATTTTCTGATGTCTTTTGCTACCAAGCAATTTGGCGAATGGATTGGGGAAGTTCAACTAAGAACACCACTATTTTCCTTTACGATGCATCGGGTAATCTATTCACTACTCGAGTGATACCTGTTTATGACAAGCCTTTTGACGTAGACTTAGAACTAACTGATTTCAATGGGAACTTACACACTTTGGCACAAGGAACTGGAGAGAGAATAATTATTTCATTATCCGATTCTGATGATTTATTATCTGATTATCACTACCAATTAAAATTCGAATGGCCCGGACAAATTGAAGAAATGGTTGAGGGAGTTATCGAAGCAGATGGAACTCCTCGTTACAACTCCTCTGTCACCCTAGCACCCCCTGCAGCGGGATTAGAGTTTGGAGAACTAAAAGTAGAACTGGAAATTACTGATACTGCTGATTATGGCATTACACAAATCATAGTAATGAACTGGACCATGCATCTACAACCCCCTCTCGCATATGATATTGGCTTCTGTGAAGGGGGCGATACCTCCCTTACGCGCGGGGAAGATGTTCGCGGCTGGGTAACGATTGACCCAAACCGTGTTGTTGAGGCCGTTTCATTCAATTTAGCTCAATCTGGAAATGTCAAACCAATGCAATCTAGCCAATGGGATTGGGATGATTGTCAGTTCCCTGATTCGGCAGAGTATCATTGGGGATTCATCCTCAATGCTGACAATAGTTTCTCTGCTGGTAAAGCAACACTGCAAGTGGTCACATCAGATATTGATGGATTGCGAGGTGTTGGTGATTTTGAAATTGATATCTTCTTTGCGCTCCCTACCGTTGTCAGCCAATCAGGTGAAGTAAGAGAAGGTGAATTCGGTGAACTTGAAGCACTCATTGATGATTCTGATGGCCACGAAGGAACATTATGCACTTTCATCATCATAGATACAAATGGGGCGCCTGTGATGGAATCTGATGGACCTTTGACTAACAACGGTGTTTACTCCACTAGATGGATGCCCCCTACAGAAGGTGCGCCGTTCTCATCAACAATTGGATGTACAGATGCACAAGGCAATCAAGTTGCCCATACTAGACAGGAAATCATACCTGCGTTAGGGGATATCAATGATTCGAATAATTCAGATAAACTAAATGACAGCAACACAGATACAAAATCCATCTCAACACTGATTGTCGCAGCCGGCGCTGGGGCCCTTATTATTGCAATACTCGCCACCATTCTTCTTTTGGCACTGAATGGCTCTAGGAAGAATGAATTTGAAATTATAGATGAACCCAGTGAGATCAGTGGCTGGTCTGCACCGAGTGATTCACGTATTGAAGGCGAGCAAAATATTGCTCTTGCTGAAATGGCAATGGGAGAACTTGAAGAAATCTCAACTCAAAATCGAGATATGTCTGAAGTGGAAGAAATACTACAAAATGTATCTGAAAGCGAACCCATTGAAGAAGAAAATGAGGATGAAGATACAACAGTAATTGGTTCGTCCGACCAAGATTTGCCGCCCGAAGATAATCAGGAGAGTGTACTGTTGAAGGGCCTAGATGAGCCAAAGGATTGAATGGGGTTACCACCTCGGCAACGCATGGCAGTAGGATATGTTCTCATCAACGTAAAACCTGGTTCTGAATTGAATGTATATGAAACAGTAAAGGAATTAGGTATGGTTGAAGATGCAACACTTCTGTTTGGCGATTATGATCTATTGGCAAAAATGACTTCTGAGTCAATGGGTGGAATTGCAGCAGCCGTTGTTGAAAAAATCAGATCCATCGATGGTGTTCTAGACACAAAAACTCTTGCTGGAGCAGAGTTGTGAGATTATTTGTTAGACCACAATTAATCATTTAGGCCTTCAAAATTTGTTTGCCATTTTTTATCTGAAATTATATTTCACGAGGGAAATATAGGTAAACGATACCCAAATCTGGGCGAAAAGAACCGTTACGAAATACCTCATTCTGGACCAAATGTGCCGCAGTACAGCGTTTAGTGGCACTAATCTTTAAATACCGAACATAAGGGAGGGGGAGGCAAGGAGGTTATCCTAAATGAGCAAGAAATACTTCGTCCTAATGGAGGGCGGAAAAGATACGAGCCAAGTTTTCGCGAGCAAGCAACCAAGGGGCGCGGCCCTAAAGGCAGCTAGTCGTGGAGTGAAAGACATCAACCTACGTGAGCGTGGTACAAAACGCGTGCACGTGTTTGAGGGGCGGAGAGACTATGTCGATAAGCCTGCAAACGGACCATCGTGGTTACCTGACAAGGTCTGGAAGGCCAATGTCAAGAAGTTACGAGTCGATCATCTCAACTGATGTCAATAACACTTGATGAAATACAAGTAATTCAAACAGGGTTCTGGTTGGGTCGCTTTGCGGCCTAACTAGAGCCAATAACATAGAAATAAAATCCTATACTGGAATGCTCATTTTCTGAGTCCAATTTTCTTTGCAATCCAAGCGATTGGATCATAATATTCTGTCACCACTCGTTCTTTGAGAGGGATTATGGCATTGTCAGTAATTTTTATCCCTGCTGGACATACCTCTGTACAACAGTGAGTGATATTACAATATCCAATACCAAACTCCTCCTTTATCAGAGATAACCTATCATCACTATCCATTGGGTGCATTTCTAAATTTGCCAATCTAACAAAGAACCGAGGACCTGCAAATTCATCGAATAATTGGTGTTCCCTAATTACGTGGCAGGTGTTGATGCATAGTAGACATTCGATACAAGCACGAAATTCCTGAGGCCTATCTGCTTCATGCTGTTGAAATACCCAATCTTTCTCATCGGGCCCTTTTAGTGGTGGGATTTTCTGATTCAATTCATAAGCCCATGAAACATCTGAAACAAGATCTTTTGTCAAGGGGAAAGATTTCATTGGTTTAACCAAAACAGGCTCACCTGGAGGAGTTTCATCTTCAATATCAGACATTCGAGTCATGCACATCAGGCGCGGCATGCCATTGACTTCAGCACTGCATGAGCCGCACTTGCCTGCCTTGCAATTCCAGCGGCATGATAATTCAGGGGCGTGTTGGGCCTGAATCTCATGAATCACATCTAGGACCACCATGCCTTCGTCCATCTCGACAGTATAGTCCACCAATTCACCGGTGGCTTCGCCATTTTCATCAGGCTCACCTCGAAATACTCTGAAAGTGACATCTTTGCCCATTTACTCATCCTCCCCATGTAGGTCACTTGCATCCAATAAGTCCCTCAACTCGTCAGACATTGGTGGATAACTACGATGTTCTAGTTTCATTGAGCCGTCTGAAGCCATGTGAATCACGCTATTCACCTTACCCCAATGTGAATGATCAGGAGTTGGGAAATCTTCTCGAGTGTGCCCGCCTCTACTCTCCTCTCTAGCGAGTGCTGCTATTGTGCACATCCTACTAATGTCCACCAT
>DASCSU010000048.1:0-11804 GCA_034399495.1 Candidatus Thalassarchaeaceae archaeon | reverse complement strand
TTTGGGTCCAAGAAATGGAAACTGCCCAGAAGGATATCCTGTTGTTAACAACAACGAGGCTGGCACAGTTGCAGTAGTTTGGGCAGATTGTCCTAATGGTGACACGGGGCCTTGGGCTATGCGCTTTGCAATTTCATATGATAATGGAACTAACTGGTCATCGTGGAATGTTACTCCATTTGATCGTGGGCTCAATATGTATCCCTTTGTTTCAATTAGCGAGGACAATGTCGTAAGCCTTGCTTTCTATGGCCTTGATTACGACCAGAATAACAGCGAAGATGGCTATACTGCAGGCAAAGAGTGGTTCCTTTACGCAGGCGCGCTTCGTGAGCCTCAAGAGAATGATACTTGGAATTTCCAAATTGCAGACCCAACCCCACTTCATATTGTAACACAATACGAGCAGGATAACGGGGATGTTCACGCTTTACACGATTTCTTTGAGACTGTGATTTCACCTGATGGGACTTGGATGGGTATAGCCTACCAACAAAACATTGGTGAGCACCCATTTGAAGAAAATGAAGAGCAGCGATACATCAAATTCGTTCGTGGAGACCTCGATGTTTGAGGTGGGCTAATGTCAATAATTAACCCAGATATCAGCAAGGCAGAAACCCTACCTTCTAGATTTTATACTGATGGTGAAACATTTGAACAGTTGAGAAAATGCTTTGCATCACATTGGCATTTTGCTGCACATGTTAGCGAATTTGAAGATAATAATGTAATCCCTTTACCTCATCTTGAGGGTTTGATGAAAGAACCACTTGTGCTAACTAAGGGAGATGAAGTACGTTGTTTATCCAATGTTTGCACTCATCGTGGTATGTTAATTGCTAATGAAAAATGCAAGGGCTCTTCACTAAGATGCACATATCACGGCCGTACATTTGCTTTGGATGGTTGCATGAAACATATGCCTGAGTTTGAGGATGTTGAAAATTTTCCAAGTTCAAATGATCATCTGCCTAAATTTCCATTAGCCGAATGGAATGGGTTGTTGTTTTCAACTTTAGAAGGCGCCAACCTTGAGCAGTTGCTTGAGCCAATTATTGAGAGAATAGGTTGGCTACCAATATCGGATTTCAAGTATGATTCTTCTCGCGAACGTGATTGGGAGATAGATGCTAATTGGGCATTATATGTTGATAATTATCTTGAGGGTTTTCACATCCCTTACGTTCATGAAGAACTTCATGGGGTATTAGATTACGATGATTATCTTACTGAACTGTTTGATGGTGGTGTTCTGCAAATTGGAGTTGCGCGTGAGGGTGAGATGAGTTTTGATTTACCAAAATCATCCCCTGATTATGGCCAGCAAATAGCTGCATATTATTATTGGATATTCCCGGGATTAATGCTTAATTTCTATCCATGGGGGCTTTCAGTTAACATTATTTCACCAATTTCAGTTGACAAAACTAGAATCATTTATCGCGGTTATGTCTGGGATGAAGCAAAATTAGGTCAAGGAGCAGGAGGCGACCTTGACAAAGTTGAGATGGAAGATCAATTCGTTGTTGAAGCAACTCAACGCGGTGTATCTTCGAGTGCTTATGAGAGGGGGAGGTATTCTCCAACTAGAGAAACAGGCGTGCATCACTTTCATCGAATTATGACGTCTCAATGATTACATACATTGATGATATAGTTCAATAGCGAGCAAACAATTAGTAGTGGCTGGTGAGTATTTGGCTACAAAAAAAATCCTTGTCGCAGGCTCATCTGGTTTGATTGGTACTGCCCTAGTAGCCTCATTGCAAGGTGACGGACATGAAGTTTGTAGATTAGTTCGCAGGCCAATAAAAGAAGCAAATGAAGTGAGATGGGATCCTAGTTCAAAACTATTGGATGGTAGTGTGCTAGAAGGTTATGATGCTATTATCCACCTTGGTGGGGAAGGAATTGGTGACAAGCGATGGAGCAAGTCACGCAAAGAGAAAATCCGTTTATCACGCGTAATAAGTTCAACATTACTCTCAGAGCAAATTGCTCGGCTGGAATCTAAGCCCGAAGTCTTTGTTCTAGCAAATGCAATTGGTTGGTATGGTAGTAGGGGCGGAGAAGAATTAACTGAAGGTAGCAAAATTGGTGCAGGCTTTCTTTCTGAAGTATGTTCAGAATGGGAAAACTCTGCTAAAGCAGTTGAAGATTCAGGGGTTCGAACAATTTACTTGCGTTCTGGTATTGTACTTTCATCTAGTGGCGGGGTTTTAGCAAAGATGTTACTTCCATTCAAATTAGGGATAGGGGGCAAGATGGGTAGTGGGAAACAATGGATGTCTTGGATATCCCTTGATGATGAAGTGGGGGCAATAACTCACTTGATGGATACAAAAAGTTGCAATGGTGCATTCAATTTGACTGCACCAGAACCAGTAACAAATCGTGAGTTTGCTAAAACCTTGGGTCGTACATTAAAGCGCCCAACTATACTTCCTTTGCCGGGATTCATGTTACGTATTTTATTTGGTTCTCGGGCTATTTCATTAATGATTGAAGGACAAAAAGTATTGCCGGACAGGTTGCAAGAATCCGGTTACATTTTCAACCACTCTACTTTGGCAGAGGCGTTGAAAGATTTGCTGGGCTAACGGCAGGTATGAATTTTGAACAGAGTTGATATTATGATGAATCCATTTGACAAATTAAGTATAATGTCAGTTGACAAACCAAAAACAGTTATTGCATTTTCAATTTTAGGAATTATTGCCCTTTCCTCGTTTGCTCGTTTTATTGTATTTGATAATTCAGAAGATGCTTTTTATCCAACCAATGATACTACAGATCTATTGTATGAAGTTGAAGATACCTACACAGTCGATGCGGATTTGATTCGGGCAATTGTAAGATTTGACGCCGGTGATTTAGAAGAAGAAGAAACGTGGAGAATGCTTGCGGACATAGAATCAGATATGCTTGAAGATGCAGCGCTTTCAGAATATCACTATGGTTTATTTGGCGGCTATCCAAATGCTGGCCCAGCAGGTTCAGTAATTTATTGGCAACAAGTCCAAGACCCTGGTTCAGATACGTGGTCTGCTGCTGTTGAAAATGCTCTAACCGCAGTATTGCAGTCTGATGATGATAATCTCAGCACTTCAGTATCTAATGCAATGGTGGTTCTGTCTTCTATCCCTACAACAGATTATCCAAATGCTACAGATTTAGATGAATGGAACTCTGGAAATCCTAGTGTTTGGCAGTCTAGATTAGATTCAGGGGCAAATAATTCTGAGAAAATTAGTCATTTAATTGGGTTAGTTACTGAATTAAACTATAATAGAACTTCAGAACAATATTTCACGATTGCTCCATTAATTGGTAGTGCCATGTCTACCTTAGCCCCATTAAATGCATTACAGGATGTAGATCTTAGGGGTGCAATGATGAGTATGTTCCCATCAGAATCTAGAGATAATCCTTGGACAGAAGCAGATGTTGCATTAATCACATTAGGGGTTGATACTAGCCCCTCTACCTATGGGGTTTCATTGGAAACAGAAGTATCTCCATTAGTTAGTGAGATGACTTTGAATCTAGAGGATTCGCTTCAGGCATCATATGATTCACCAATTACTGTGTTCAGTTTTTCTAGATTTGGAGAAGAGCAAACAGGTAATGTAGGTGCAGAAATTGGAATGTTGACAAGCGCCTCAATTGTAATATTAGGGATTATTCTTTGGCGTCAATTCCGTAGTGTTAGAGATACGGGAATTGTAATTTTATTGACATTATTAGCTATTGGTGCCACATATGGGGTTTCAGGGATATTAAAATTAGAATTCAATGCTGCAATGAATAGCATACCAATCTTGCTTTTGGCAATAGGAGTTGATTACGGCTTACATGTTGTTTTGCGTTATCGAGAAGAATTGGTTAACAATGATTCATCTAAAGACAATACGACGATGGCAGATTTTTCTTCTGCTGCAAGGGCTAAAGCAATGAAAACGGGAACAGTTCTCACTTCAGCGGCACTTGTGGTTGCGATCATTACAGATATGGTTGGATTCCTAAGTTTTAGATTATCTTCTCAGAATTTCTTAGTTGTATTTGGAACTGTAATTGCGGTTGGTTTGTTTTTCATTTATTTGCTTTCAATTTCGGCATTACCTGCGTTACTTACTATACTCAAACCCCAAAAAATTCCTTTGGCAAAATCTGTACAAGTAAAAGAAAGTAAATTTTCAATTTGGACTGGTGAGCAAACGCTTAATCCTCGAGCAGTAATCATTGCAGCAATTCTGATTTCATTACCCGTCGCTGCAGGTATTAATCAATTAGAAATTGGTTTTGATTATCGAGATCAATTAGATGAGGACATACCGGTAGTTGCTGATTTCTTAATTCTGAGCGATGATTTTGCAGGTCAAAATCAACCTCCACTTTATGTTGTAATTGATGGCGAAGTATTTTCTGAAGATGGTAGGGAGGCTTATCTTAATGCAATGTCAGTGCTAGGGGATAATTCTAGAATTTCAGAACAAACTGGTATATGGGGAATCCTTGAATTGACTGCAACTAGAGATTCTGAATTGAGGGGAGTTCTTGAATCTCTAGATACTAATACTCCTGATTGGCAGGGGTTGGAAATTTGGACAGAATCAAATCAGGATTTAACATTCAGATATTTGAGAGATGATTACAATCAAACCGTAATTAGTTTCCAAGCACCCACTCTTGATTGGCAAAAAACCGTTGATTTTGTGACGGAATTGGATAATTCGCTTAATGAAAATGGAGAATATAGAGTTTCTGGTCGTGGTTTAGTTCTAGCTCAAGTCAGCGAAGATGTTGCTAAATCATCTGTAGCATCTACTGGAATTGTAGCAGGTATAATATTGATAATGCTCGTTGGAATTAATTTGTCACGTGAAGAAAAACCAAGTAGAGGATTACTCAAAGGCGTTGTAATGTGGTTGCCACTAGCAATTGTTGTTGTTTGGGTTTACGGAATAATGGGTTGGCTAGGATACCAACTTAATTCTCAGTCAGTAACAATCGGGGCTTTGACTTTAGGTCTAGGTGTTGATTACGCTGTTCATTTTGTCACTAGGGTGGACGAAGAGATTGAGAGTAACCCTTCAATGGGTGTTGTAAATTGGGTATCTACAACAAATGCAACGACTGGAAGGGCAATGATGGCGGCAGCCCTTACAACTGCAGGTGGTTTTGCTGTTCTGAATATGTCATCTCTTCTCCCGCTAAGATTATTTGGGCAGGTGTTTGTTGTTGCGATATTATTAGCCTTAATTTCCAGCATAATTTTACTGCCCGTTTTGCTAAGTTTCTTTGGCTTAATTCCTAAACCAACTGCTGATTCTGAAGAATGAATCAAGCGCGCTCGCTATGAATAAAGCCCACGTCCCAAGACCAATGCGCGAGTACCCTTCGAACCGGATTGATCTGCGTTCAGACACCGTTACACAGCCAACTGCGGCTATGCGCGCTGTCATGAAAGACGCAGTCGTAGGTGATGATGTGCTCGGGGATGACCCCACAGTGATTGAATTACAGAATCGTTTAGCAAAGATGTTGGGCAAAGAAGCCGCGTTATTCGTATCCAGTGGTACAATGTCGAATGCCGTTGCTATTCGTGCACACACTAATCCTGGTGATGAGATAATTACTGAAATTAATAGCCATATTTATGTTTACGAGGGTGGGGGTTATGCTACGCTTTCTGGCTGTTCAGCTGCTTTAGTTCCAAGTAAGTTAGGGATAATGGAGCCAGGTGATGTCACTAATGCGATTCGTAAAGCAGCGGGCAGTCTTGGTCATTATCCAAATGGCTCTTTGGTTTGTGTAGAGAACACCTCCAACCGCGGTGGTGGGACTTGTTATCCTCAAGAAAAGTTGGATGCTATTGCTAAAGTTGCTCATGACAATGATTGTTCAGTACATATGGATGGGGCCCGACTATTCAATGCCGTTATTGCAACGGGGACAGATCCTGCTAGGATGGTTCGAGATTATGATTCGGTATCCATTTGTTTATCCAAAGGTTTGGGGGCTCCTGTTGGGAGTGTCCTAGTTGGCTCAAAAGATTTCATCGCAGAGGCACACAGGTGGCGTAAGATGTTTGGTGGCGGTATGCGGCAAGCCGGAGTAATCGCTGCTTGTGGTTTGTATGCATTAGAGAATCATATTGAACGTTTAGCAGAGGACCACAAACGTGCTCGCCGACTAGCTGAGGCAGTGAATGCCATGGAAGGTTTCTCAGTCGATCTTAACAGTGTGGAGACCAATATGGTCTATGTTAATGGGGATATGACTGCACTAGAGATTCTTGATGGGTTAGCGGCATCCGGCATTGATGTTCTTGATGTTGGGCCAACTGCAGTTCGTGCAGTGGTTCACCTACACATTACCGATGAAGATATTGATGCTACTATTGCTGCATTTTCATCTCTTAAATGACTTTATTGAGACATATTGGTTTTAGTAATTCTATAACTGGAATAGTCATTGATATACTGTCAAGAAATTGTACCGTACGATGAGTTGCTCTAATTGTTCGGATTTAGATGATGGGAGTACATGTGAAAGTTGTGCTATCATCCTTAAATTCATGACCTATGGTAGAGAACATTTACGTCCTGACGACGCATCCCTTTCACGTGTAAAAAAGGCTCTTCACTCAGTTGATAGAAGTGATATGAAAGCCGTATGGGATGCTTTACTTTCAGCAGCGCCGAGTATGGGAAACGTTCCTATTCTATCAAGAGACGATGAAACCGTTCTCACAACTAAAGAATTGAGTTCATGGGAAAATTTTGAAATAGATTGCCCACAAGAATATGATACTGGTTATACTCCTCCAACACTATATCTTCCTGATAATGAAAAAATAAATTATTGCGGCCCTTATATGGATGCCAATGAGTGGTATTATTGTTGTACTATGCCTATAGTTGACATGGTACAAATGTTCACAGGAAGTAATGGTGAAAAAGTAGGCTTTTCTTGTTGGCCAGAGGTTCTTTCTCTTCTTGATTATTTGTGCAAAAATCTTCAAGGGTTGCCTTCAGATCCTGCTATGCCGCCAAATGGTTGGTTTCAAAACCATATTGATAGATGTGTTCCAAAATTAAATGAAGCGACTGAAAGTAATTTTGAGTTTGTTGACCTGGACCCATTTTTCATTGAATATTGCACCCCTCACCCCTTTATTCGTTATTCGGCTGGTTTAATTAATACAGCCGCAAACAAAATTTTTCGCTACAAAGAAAATGAAAATTTGCCTTTAATGTGGAAGGAATCAAGAAAACAATTGGGTGATATTGCAGTGGATTGGGATGATATTCTCAGTCAAGAAGATGATGCTGAAAGGGCCGCCATGTATGCCCCCTCGTTTGTTACGGTAGAACAGCGTTTACACCTATTGGTAAGGGCAGAGCATGGTTATTCGTTGCTTCATTTGCCGCCCGACTTTGAGGTGTGGCGCCAGTTGATTTCTTTGAGTTTATACCACCCCTCTACAGAACAGAATAGTTATTTGAGGGCAATTCAATGGGAAATAATGTGTGAAGAAGAACCACAATTTGTAGGTACGATTCCCGAAATGAGGGCACTTCAATTTCTTACAAGTACCTGTCAATCATTAGATGGTTTAGTTAGCATCATTGATGACTATTTTGTTGTTAAGGGTAAATCATCACTCTATTATTCAATAAAACCATCTGGTAGGGCTTCAAATATAGGTATAGAAGTTCGTGCATATAGGAATCAGGAGCAAACAACTTCTTTAGCCAACGGTGCAAGAATATGTATTGTCTTTGATGATTATTCACCCCTGCCAACGGGTGATAAAATCGCAGCCTATATGCTCACTTTATGTGATGATTTAGGTAGTTCTGCAAATATTTCCACATTGGAAATGTTGCACCATACTTGGTTTTATTCAGGGTATGAACACACAGAAGATGGTTGGAAAAATATGTTGAAAGAATTTCCCCATGGTTTTCAAGAAGAAGAACCTGATTGGGATGATGAGTACTTTGAAGAAGAAGAATTTGAGGATCATATAATTCATGGTCAGGAATTAGTAGATGCCCAAGAAGAAGTTGACAATTTGTTATATGAGGAATGGATGAACATCGTTGATAATGAATCTGAATTAACTGAACAACAAGCCAGTAATTCTGAAGACTCCAATACCAATGATGATTGGGAAATTGAGGCTGAAGTAAGGGGTGAGGCTCATTGCACTTGAATGTGAATCCAAGGATACTTTAGGAGTTGAAAATTATGAATGAATGCATAATATGTAATGATAGTTTAGATGAAGGTGAGATTAGTTGGTGCGAATTATGCGCACGCTTCGCTCCTTTGCTTGTGGGCTCAGGGTTTGGAGCTAGACCTAATTTTCTAGAACGTCAAAAAATAAATAAATTATTGGAAAATGACAGGGGGCGCACATCAAAAAGGAGATGGAGAACTCTTCTAGATGCATTTCAGTCCAACGAAACAGATTGGGCTTTCAATTTAGGTGGGGCTGATGATCACAATGAGGACGACCCTTGGCATATTAGTGAAGAACAGAGAAGATCCCAATTAGAAAAATTGAAGTCAATTTTATGTGGGCGTAATAGTAATATTGAAATTTCAGCATATTGTCAACGGGGGATCCCTCTTTCCAATGGTTCAATTCTTTCAATGGTAGATGGTGTTTGGGCAATTGATGGACAGGTTCTTTCTGGCTCAGCACCTTACAATCATATTGTGAGGGCGTTGACTGGCAATGGTAGCGAACAGAGTAAAATGGAAGGTTGTGATTGGAAGAAATTACTTACAACCTTGATTTTGGCATCAAATGCCCAATCTCATGATAGGGCTCGCCGTCGAAATAATCGTTATAGAAGGGATATTGCGCGTGGTTATGCTCATAATTTCATGCGTCGTCGTTTTGGCCCGCAACCACCAATTTATGCTGGTGCCAATCTGTTTTTGAATTGGATTAATAATTGGACCAATCAAATAGAAGGCAATCCCCCTTATGGTGCATTCTTTGGTATGGAATTTAGGCGCATTGAATATTATTTGGGTCAAAATAATCACCACTTGGATTTGGATGCTATTGAATTCCAAGGGTTGCCTTGGGTAATCCGTTGGAGTGAATTGATCAGTTCCGGTAAGCAAATTGCACTCATGCATGAGTGGGCGGGGCCACCTTTGCGAATTAACAAGGGTAGGGTTCAGTTGAGGACGATTAGAAATGGTGGTTGGATATGGTCACAAGTTCCACCATGGCCTCGTCTATGGGCCTTACTTTCAAGTTGGGCATTATCGCCACCTTCATCGAAGGAGCACCAACAATTGCGAGCACTCCAATGGTGTTGGCATGATTCTGAAAGTGAATTAATGCCCGATGAACCGGAGCGGCGGGCACTATCCCTTTTGCGTCAAATATATGATGAGAATGATCAACTCACAATATCAGAAAGAGACAGTGGTCATATCTATGTTGAAGGAACCTCTGGTTTGTTCTATGATGTAAGTCCTGGAAGGGGCGCACATGGGGCGCGCTTTGTTGTAAGGGGTGCTACTACAATTAAAAAATTAGAGGAATCAAGGTCAGAGCCATTGTGTATTCACGAAGATAGTAATTACAAAGATCTTCCAGTGGGGGATGCAATTGCATCTATTGTACTAACATTAATCGATGATTTAGCATCATCAAGAAAACTTGAACCCCTGTCAAATTTCATACGACAAAACGCAAGAGAGGAAGGTGATGTCGATACACGCCCGAATTGGTTGGAGTTTCAGAGGGGGCGTTTCCACAGACTGAGGGGGCACCATAATCGTCGTTGGTTAAACACATTCCCAGCAATTTACCGAGTCTTAGTTCATCTTCCTATTGGTGGCATTTTAAGAGTCCCTCAAGATTACCCCAATCCTGCAGTTGTTGATAATACGGAAGTGATGTGGGTAATTGAAGATCAAGACGAAGCCCAATTAGTTACAAGTTTAGCACGTTTGGCAGGTTTTAGACAACAAAATGAAGTTGATGGATATGTGTTATGGGAAAGGCTAGATGTCCCAGTAAATGGTGTTCGAAGAGACTTGGTTGAAATGTTGGGCCCTTATGAGAGGAGGCATGGTAGGCCAGGTGAGCCACCTTGGTGGAATCTATTTCCCAATCCAGTTGCACCAAATCACTTGTTAGATAGATTACCAGCAGAGTTGGACAGGCCGCTTGATCAGTATCATTTTCATCATGAGTAACATAGCGTTCTTGTTGACGCCATCGACCGAGACATTGACAGCAAAGCAACTCCTCGGCAATATGCATGGGACTCCGTAAAATCACTTCAATGATACTTGCTGGCATAGTACTGGTGGTTATTCCAATAACTATTGCTGAACCAACTGCAATCTCTAGTGCTGAATACGAACAGGGATTATTTGGGGGTGCTTCAATTGATGTATCCAATACAACAAGTGCTTCAACAGAAGTAACAATGTCCTCAATGCCTAACATTGCAGAGGTATTTACTGCAACTTGGTGTGAGAATTGTGTTCCTGCAGAAGAGGGTTTGATGTTAGCTATTGGTGATAGTGGTGAGGAAACGGTAGTTTTGGCATTCCACCGCGCTATTGCTGAAGCAGAGGACCCATTTGGTGTTGAATCCGCAGAAAATAGATGGGCGGAAAGATATGGGCAGGCCTCATTAAATGCTGTGGGACTTAAGGCAGCACCGCCATCTACTGTGATCAATGGCGAATTATTACATGCTGGTAGCGGTGGTCTTGAAGGTGATGCTTTGAAACCAATTTATGCACAATCATTGTCAACACCTTCGCATTTCTCAGACAAGGTGGCAACATCATCACTTTCTTGGTCAAGTGAAGATATGATTAATGGGACAATTACATGGGATCTAGAAGCAAGTGATTGGTTACCAGATTCCACTAATTCATTGATATTCGTTGTGGAGGCTTCAGCAACTTTTGAAGAAGGCTCTAACGGCTTGGGGGATTATCATGATGTGGTTCGTGACATGATTGAATTGGAAGGTAATAACGGCTCAATTACTTACACTCTTCCTTCAGCTTGGGATGGGGAAGACCTTGCTATGGTGCTTGTACATCAGTGGGATTTGGATGTAGAAATTGCTTGCTGTGATGCTTCTCCAGAAGATGATGGCTTACTCGGCCTTCCATCAATTGGGTTGTTGTGGGTTGTATTTGGTTTGGTTGGTGCTGCAATCTTGTCATCTCAACGTGTAAATAGTGTGAAGGTGGCTTCAAGCAACTCCGGAATCACGCTTGAAAGTCTTGATGAATAACTTATTTGTTTTACCTAGTTGGTTTTGCTTAAGTTTTGCACTGACTCCACCAACAGTAAGGCTGAAGATGCCAGCAACGCCCTTCTTTGTCATCTTACAGTTAAATTCTTCTAAGCCACAAATTGTTATCATGGCCAATAACATGTTTGGGCTAACATCTGACATTGGGCCTTCTCCATTGTCATCAAGAGCGTTTAGCCTTTCAGTTACCCAGTCAAGGAGTGGTTTAGCATTTGCAATGTTGTGCTCTCTAATCCACTGTCTTAATTTTTCTTCAAAAGCATCTAGTGCTCTTCTTCTTCTGTAGAGGATGCCATTATTGGGGTTGTGCCCGATTTTGGTCTGACAAATGCGCTTGATTCTTTCAGTGATGATTTTAGTGGCTTTGAGTTTGATGGATTTAAATGGGATGGTGATATTTTTATTAAAGAGAATTAGTATATGATAAAAGTTGAAAAATTAAGAAAAAATTATGGAAATGTTGAAGCTGTAAAATCT
>DASCSU010000047.1:0-11844 GCA_034399495.1 Candidatus Thalassarchaeaceae archaeon | reverse complement strand
TAGAAAGAGAGGTTGAGATTAAGGCAGTCACAAGACATGATTTACTTCTAATTGAGATTGAAGCAGGTTCTGAATTTTCTAGCATTAGTCCAGATATTCCCTCTTTTGAGGGTCCCGGGTGGGTTTCTCAAGTTATCTTTGACATTTGATATAAAGGTGGGCGCGCCCGAGGTGGACGCTCGTTGCCGCTTCCGAAAATGCCCCCGTCTTCTCAACCCCGGTACCCCAAGGCACCCAAAGTTCCGAGTTGGGCTGCTCCATTCCTGGCCTCACCTGATTCCCCAGCTTGAGGTGTTAGCAGATTCCCTCCGGATTCCGTTCCACCAACTTGAGTCACTTGGGAGCGAGGTATCATAGTCCACGGTTGCTACGTCCACGGCTCGTCTGCGCCGCCCCCGGGCTTCGAATCACCAGTTGCGATTTGTGATACAGGGAACGCCAACTCCCCTCCTAGCCCATCATCTGTGCCGAAGTGGGTGCATATCAACCCGACGGTTTTGCAGATTCAGTAATCGTAGATGTTGTCCCAGTAATCATCTAGGATTGAGAGGGTCTCTTTTAATGGAGTGACGGACAAAGTCTCATCTTCGTTTTTTAGCAATAGTTGCATGTCCTCAAGTTTTCCTAATGCATCTTCTACCTCAAAGTCGACATCATAACCAAAGGTATCTAGTAACCATTGTTCAATTCTATCGTCAAGCCCCTTTTCATTGTAATTATTATCACTCTCAATTAGGAGGAAGGCGTATGCTAGAAGCGCTTCTTTAACTTCCTGTTCTTCACCCAAATCTACAATCATATTGAGCACAGCAGCATTGTTTGCCTGTCCTTTGAAATAGAGATCTTTTGAAACTTGAGATTGATATTTTTCTCGTGTTTTCTGATAAGACATGTAGGTTTTCATGACATATGTACCAAGAGCTGCAAGCACTCCACCTAGTAGAGATAGGGAGGTGCTACCACTAGCAGAAGCGCCTAAAAGAACAGGCCCAAATTTCATGCCAATTGATACTAGGCCACCAATGAGCGGTGCGCCAATCTTGATTTTGTCAACTCCTCGCATCATTGGTGAAGTGTTAGGGAATATGGTTTCAAGGTCAAGTTTAGGTACAGTTTTGAAGAGGCGGATATGAAGCCCTTTTCCTTCTTCACCTTGATAGTGTTTCATTCTTTTACGCTCGGCGAACCATTTTTTGTCTTTGAATTCCAATACTTGTATAATGCGGTCGAAGGCATCTATAGACACCTTTTCTTTTTTCATTCCAAACCACGAGGTGCGTTCATCTTCAATCTTAACTTCCCCAAGTTTGTATAATTTCATTGTTTGATATTCATCGAATCTAACATCTAGGCTGATTGCAAATACATCTTCGCCATCTAGTGCCTCTTGCATTTCTTCATCACTAATCTCTTCCCAATTTCCATCAATTAGTGCTTCTGAAAGAGTGTCAAGGAAGGCTTCTTTCCCTTCACTATCAGGAGTTCCAATTTGATCAGGGTCCATGCTTTCATACAATGACTTGAGATTTTCCAATCCAGCATGTGATGAATGATGCCATATCGCTTCTAGCATCTCTGATACCTTTGTTAGTCCGTCTTGAATATCGTTGCTAATGCCATCGAGTTGGAAAATTGCTTCTTTGACTTTTGCTCGTGAGACGGGAATGTATTGTTGCCTTTCATCAATTACATTATTGGATTTAGCAGAGTCAATTATACTCTCATCCAAAATTGATTCGCCGTTACTAGAGTATTGGCTGGCCATAATTAGGGGACGGGGTTGAAATCATTAGCATTTCTATGCACTATTGCGACTCATATTTTGAGGGGCAACCAGTAATTATTTCTTCAGCAGAAATGGTCCAAACACCACCCAATTGGTTCAATTCTCCTTTAATTGCAACAACTCTACCTTCTTCAAAAGCAGGGGGTATTGCTGCTCCTGAAGCATCAATAGTCAAATTATGGTTAGTTCCTTTTAGTAAGAATGTCCTATTTGTAGAATCATAAGAGTTCAGTGCGACGGTACCTCGTATGTGTACTTCTCCTGCATCATGATCAGAGGGGGAACTCATAACTTCATCAACACTATATTGCACATTTGGTTCATTGCCAGCTAAAACTAGGGCTAGTGCTGAGACTGCAAAAAATCCGATTACAATTAAGCGCGTCCGCCTGCTTAGTGCCATGTTAATCGCACGGAGTGAATGGGATAAATAATACCCCTAAGGAATTAGTAATTAGTGAGAGTTAGGAATGCCAAAATCATCCTGTTGCAATAGCCAATCGCCTTCCATTACAGGTCCATCTTTGCAGGTCAATCGATCTCCAACCATGCAAAGGCCACATGCACCCACGCTACAAGGGAGGTATCTTTCCATGGCAGCATAAGATTCAATTTTTGAATTAATAGCCATCTCTAGAACAGGTTTCATCATTAGTTCTGGGCCACAGGTGAATAATTTGGTATTGTTAGCATCACAATTAGAAATTAATTCTACCAATGGTGCAGTGGGGTATCCTTTGATTCCTAGCGAGCCATCATCAGTAGTAATTGTAAGTGAGTCGCAGAGTTTTTCCATTCTAGCGGCATAGTGAACATCATTTTCATTTTGAAAACCCATTATTGCATGAATTATTACTTTATCTCCAAGTTTCTGCCGTGCTTCTCTGGCAGCCATGTGCATAGGAGTTGAACCAATGCCGCCTGAAACTAGAAGCAGAGTGCTACCTGCATTAGGGGTGGGGAAATTTGTCCCAAATGGTCCTCGAATCGCAAACCAATCACCTTTTTTCATGCGTGTTAACTCGCCGCTTTGTTTGCCTAAATCTTTGATGGTAAAACCGACAAGTGTACGACCTTTATTTCCTATGTCGGCTGCAATTACTTCATCGATTTCACTTCTATCAATGAGTATATCTCCTACGCTGTATGGTTTCTCTGAGTTGTAGTTAGGGCGACTCATTCCACCATCTGCATCATAAGGGTTCCAGCACATGAAGTACTGGCCTGGCTTGTAATTAGATACTAAAATGGAAGGCACCTGTATCCAAATTGTTTTCACCCCTTCAGATTCACTGACAATATCCACAATTGGTAAGGGGATAGGCGAACCAACCTTACCTTTCTCATCAAGTTCCTTTTCTAGTCGATTAGAGCAGGAATCAGCAAGTGCTTCCAAGTCAAAACTATCATCTCTGTTAATTGGAGATGCTCTTAGGGTCAATTCAATTCCTCCAGTGAATCAAGAGCGATACCTCGCATACTATTGAGGTCAGGATAATCTTGTACTTTCATGAATTCAATTAATTCATTTTCTATTTTACCAAATATATCTACATCTTCGTAAATCAAAGCACTTCCGATTTGTACGGCATCAGCTCCAAGCATAATGAATCGGGCTACATCAAGACCTGTAGTAATTCCACCCATGCCAAGGATAGGGGCATTTGGAATTTCACCGCGCCTCATTGCTAAAGCAACTTCAGCAACTTTCCTTTGAGCGATGGGTCGTATAGCGGGGCCAGACATCCCACAGAGGAGATTCCCTATAATTGGTCTACCTGCAAAAGGATCAACCTCCAAGGCAGAAACAGTGTTGATTAGGCAAATTCCATCTGCTCCTGCTTCTAAAGCAGCCTTTGCTTCAATACTGACACTAGCGGTATTAGGTGTTAATTTAGCATATACTGGAATGTTAACTGAGTCCTTTACTGCTCGGACATATTCTCTTATTAATTCTGGTTGTTGGCCTACAATTAGTGCTCGACTTCCAGGCTTTGAGTGTGGACAAGAGAGATTCAATTCCAACGCAGTTGCTCCTGCTTTTTCCATTTCTTGTGCTATACTAACAAATGTATCTGAATCAGGTCCAAATATAGAAACAAGCATAGGTTTGGCGAAATTATTTTCCTTCATCATTGTCGTAAATGCATCTACTCCAGGATTAGGAAGGCCCATGGCATTCAGAATTACACTATCCATTGCCTCGACACAAACAGGTCCGGGGTATATCTCCCGCGGCGACGGCCCAATACTCTTGGAGACTAATCCGCCGCATCGACTAGAGGCGACACGGTGTAGCGCTGCTGCTGACCCTCCTTGGATTCCACTGGCCAACATCAATGGGTTAGATAATGATAATCCGGGTAATACAACGCTGAGTTCTGCCATTCCGCCCAATACTCCGGCTTAGCCGATACTCTTCAAGTGTTGCGACTCCTCGCAGACACAATGGACGGGCGTAGGGCTTCACTGTCAGAGGCTGCACGGCGCTTGTTGAGATGCGAGGGGTGCACAATAGAGGTGCCGGATAAGTTCGCTTCACAGGCAAATGCTCTATCTCTTCATATCTCGGACTCACTACCATCTCTCCTACGCGAGCCAGAGGTTTGTACAGAGATTGATTGGAACTATGTCTGCATAAGGGGAAAAGGGGATTTGATTGCACGAATTGGTGGTCCTGAGCCTTCACTAGATGTCTGCTGGATATCTATTGCTGAGACAGAGTTAGATGATGTGTGGGATGATTTTAGACAGATAATTTCAGACCTATTGATTGCAGGGTATCCTGGTTGCATAGGTTGCGCTGGTCCCGCCGCTACTGAACCTTGGGATGAGCAATCCCGCCGAGATGAATTTTGAATTCGGCGTGAACAAACAGTTGAATTGTGATTTCGACAGGGGAACTACGTTCCCCCAATACAGGGTAAGCCTTCCAACCTTCAACATGTTTTATGAAGGGCCGATGGGGCGGGAAGGAATCGGTGTGTAAGGAGACCTTGGCATGGGCAACCCTCAGTCACTGTCGCCTCCCTCGCGTACGTGCGTGCGCGAGGAAACTTCAGTAAAATCCACCGTTAAATCTGAAAATAATTAGGAGGTAATGTCATGAAAATGTTAATTGTTGAATCAAAAGCTAAATCTAAAACTATACAGAAATATCTTGGTAAATCCTTTATTGTTCGCGCTTGTATGGGTCACGTTCAAGATCTCCCGAGTGGTAAACACAAGGACGCTCGTAAGGCAATGTGGGCTTCAAAGGAAGATGCTCTTCCAAATCCTCCATGGGACTGGACTGAAAGGGCCCAAAAAACTGTTCAAAAATTGATTAAAGAGTCTAGTGAAGCCGAAGTTGATGAAATATTACTTGCAACTGACCCTGATAGGGAAGGCGAATTCATAGCATGGCGTTTGAGTGAAATCCTAAGTGACATTGCTCCATGTAAAAGAATTGTATTTCAAGAGATTACAAAATCTGCTATTAATGAAGCAATTGAGAATTCAACAGATATCGATTTAAATCTCGTAGATGCTGCTAAGGTAAGGCGTTTCATGGATCGTTTAGTAGGTTTCCGAACCTCTAATTTTGCACGTTCATGGCGTCTCAAATCAATGGGGCGCGTCCAAACTCCCACTCTTGGGTTCGTAGTTGAGAGAGAGCTAGAAAGGGAGGCATTTGTTCCTACGCCTTACTTCTCAGTAAATGCAATTGCGCAGGGGATTAACTTCAGTGCACGTTTCCATGAGAGTGGAGATGATGATGCTTGGCGGGATCAAGATGGCAAATTTGATTCTAGTAGGACTAACGATGAAGATTTGGCAAAGGAAGCCTTTGATTCACTGAAATCTGCCCCATCAATTACTATTACTAATAATAAGGAATCGACTTATTCTCGCCGCGCTTCTCCTCCATTTACTACCGATGCACTTCTTCAAGCAGCAGGTAGCAGGTGGAGTAGTTGGACTCCTAAGAAAACTATGAGGGTGGCTGCAGATTTGTATAATGCAGGGCATATCACATACATCAGGACTGATTCAACTAGGACTAATGGTGCTTCTAGAGATAGTATCAAGAAGTTAATTGAAGATAAATGGGGTGCAGACCATATTGGTTCTGGAGTAATGGGTAAAAAAAATACCAATGCCCAAGATGCTCATGAAGCAATCAGGCCCACTAGGCCAGATTCCCTTGAGCCACAAGGATTGGCAGGTGATGAATTACAACTCTATCGTCTGATTTGGGCACGTTTTGCGGCTAGTCAGATGACTAAATCAGAATATCAGCGCCGATCATTGACAACCGAAGTGGCTGGATTTAGCAAAACATTGACAGGCACATATTCATGGAGAACCCATACTGGATGGGAAGCCGCATTTGAAGTATTAGAGCGTAAAACACCTAACACTTCTGCCCCAGATTTTGATATTAATGTGGGAGCAAGTTTGACGATAGAAAAATCAGATGATAGCCCAGCTTTCATTGAAGATGAAACAAAGCCACCTAGAAGATTCCGTCAACACACGCTTGTTGCTGAAATGAAAGAGCAAGGCATAGGTCGCCCATCTACCTATGCTACTACAATTTCGAAATTATTTGAAAGAAAGTATGTTGTCGAAGAAGGTGGTTCACTTGTCCCAACTAAACAAGGCAGGTTATGCTGGCTTGAAATTGCCCAGATGTATACTCAATCTGAAGAGGATTCAGAAGTGGCGTTTCTGTTTTCAGCACAATTTACCGCTGACATGGAAGAGCGTTTAGATCTCATTGAAATCGGTGAAAGAGGTGCTCCATCAATTTGGAATGGTTTCACAGTCCATTTCAGGAATTTACATGCTGCTGCTCAAGAAATTCGTAGGTTAAAGCCAACACCAAATCAACTTTTGAAGTACAATCAACTCACTCAAAAAATGTCTGCCGCTGAAGTTGATGAATACTTATGTGGGAAGAAACCTGAAAGTTTGACAGGCCCAGAAATAAGTGAAATAATTAAACAATTATTAGAATTAGGTTCGCCACCAGCAACTGAGAAACAAGTAAACTTCATTATTTCACTAATTGATATGATTGAAGACCTCGATTTAGATGCTGGGTTATCTTTAGTTGAACTAAGCGACATTGATGAGTTGAAAATGGATAAAGCTAGCGACCTGATTGGAATATTAATTGAAAAACGCGACGAAATACCACGTCCTCCTAGTGAGCCCCAACTAAAATTGCTTAATCAGAAACTTGAGCAACTTAAGATTACAGAAGAAGAAGCCTGCAAAATGGTTGGTGCTAAATCATTTGATGAGTTACTTGGAGGGCCTAAAGGGAATGCCAGCGAATTAATCGGATTACTAATCAACAAGACAGGCGGCCGCAAAGGCCGCGGCCGTGGAAAAAGAAAAGGCAAAAAAAAGTCGCAAAAGAAATGACAAAAAGCGGCCAATAAAGCGCCAAATTCAAAAGCAACTACTAAAAAAATGAGGCAGAGTAATTTTTCCTATTCTGTTATCTAATAGCAAACTTCGATAGCACCCCTCACTTCGCCGCTATCAATGGCGGTCGAACGTGTTGATGTTGTGATCGTTGGCGCGGGGCCTGTAGGTGGATATCTAGCCAACAAACTAAGCAGTTCAGGTTTGAGTGTGTTAATACTCGAAGAGCATCTTGAGATCGGCAAGCCTTTGCAATGTGCGGGGCTTGTTACTCCTGCTGCTATGTCTAAGGTGGGGCTTGAATCTTCTATTCTATCTTCGGTATGGGGGGCGAGAATACATAGTCCCCAAGGTACGTCCGTACAAGTGGGTAATGAAGGCACTATCAGAACACATATTGTTTGTAGAAAAATGTTCGATGAAGGTATTGTGTCGCAGGCGATAAAAGCAGGTTCTCGACTTTGGCTAAACTCTAGACCTACTGAGGCGGAACACATAGATGGAGGGGTTAGGATTGAAATTGACAGGGCTGGAGATGCAGTAACTGTAGATGCCGCTCTTCTTTGTGGTGCAGATGGTGCACATTCATGGGTGCGCCGCCATTTTAAGATGGGTATTCCTCATGAAATAATGGTTGGATTTCAAGTTGAAATTGTCAATTATCATGGTTCTGAAGGGCTATTAGATATGTACACGGGCGAGGAAGTTGCTCCAGGTCTCTTTGCTTGGGTCATACCGTGTGGTAAGAGCTGGAGGGTTGGCGTATGGGCTAGGCCCAAAGATTTGGGGGGTCGTAGTTGTGAGGAGCTTTACGAAAATCTGATTGAACATCCACTTTGGAGGGAAAGATTTGCCGATTCCAAAGAACTAGCACGTTTTTGTGGCCCTCTAACCAGTGGGGTTGTTAGAAAACCTGTTTTAGAAAGAGTTGCCCTTTTTGGAGATGCTGTAGGCCTCTGTAAACCAACAACTGGAGGCGGAATAGGTCCAGGCTTTATGCAGGTTGATATGATGTCAGAAGGATTGATTTCTGCAGTTAAAAAGGACTCTTTATCACTTTCAAAGATGAAAAAAATAGCCAAACCACTTAATATCTTAAAGAAAGAGCAGAAAAGAGCAAGAATATTACGTAATCTCTACCTTACTGATTGCAATGATGAAGAGTTGGAGAAAACCTTTACCACCTTTGCTAAACCTAATGTCATTGAATTGATTAACAAGTATGGTGAAATTGAGAAGCCCGTAGCACTTGGGATTAGGATGCTAAAAGAGGTCCCGGAGTTTAGGCCATTGGCAGCTAGTACTACTTGGGCGCTATTGAAGGGGTAATGGGATGACGAAATGGACACATCTTAGAATGCGCTTTCCCCCATTTGAAGCGCCATCTCACAATCCTGAAGAAATGGAATTTGCTGATGTTTGTTGGCCTATGAGGGATAAAGATTACAATTTGAAATTAGGTGATGAAAAAGGCTGGTTTATTCATCGCTCAATATGCGATGGGAAACCACATGGCGTCACAGAAGTATTGCTTACCAGTGGTGATAATGAAACTCAAAAATTACTTTCATCAAGGGAGGGGTGGGCACTTTCACCACACCCGCTACATTCATTTGCACGCAAATGGATCCCTTACGGAGTAGTTATATTGATTCTAGCAATTATTCTCCATGTCCTTGAACCAGTGTTATTGAAATGGGGTTTAATGTCAGATGCTTGGGCTGGAAGTATTAATCTTGGTTTGTTAGATTATCCTATTCTTTTTGTCATGGCATCCCCATTTATTGTAATTCCATTATTTTTTAGATTAGTTGCAAATGTAGAAGATGTAAGAAGGCAACATCGCTTCAAGAAAAACCCTCCTGGATATCCCATAATTAAGATTCATTCAGCTGATGCCATGGGACCTATAAAGTTCAGTTTTAGAATCCCTGAATGCTTGAAAGATCGAGAAGTTAGTGGATATGTTAGAGTGGGATTATTGCCACCTCATCGTGATGCCTTGATGTCTGCTTTGGTAGATGGAGAAAAGGAGAGGCCTCCTGTTGGCTTATCTACTCCATTGCCTAAGGGTTGGATGCCCGTTGCAGACGATGGTTCAGGAATAGGTGAGACTACTCCTATGGTTGTTGGCAAAGGTCCAGCTAGGCTATTCCAAGAGCCGATGAGGATTCAAGAATCCAGCACACCTAAATTAATAATTAGTGGAGAAAAAGTTGAGTTAGATACTCCTGAAGGTCCATGGCCTAGTAGTGAGTACGGCCCATTTGTCAATGTTAATTGGGAATTGATATTAGAATTCAATGGTCGGAACAATAGGCCGCTTTATTGGATAGAGAGACTTAGTGTAAAATCTTCATCAGATTCCACTACTATTGATACACTAGTGGCACACACAGGCAGGCTTGAATCTGTATGAACTAATATCAAGAATAACTTTGACGAAAGAGGTGGTCCGAGAATTATGAAAGTGCGTGGAATACTAGTTTTAGTGATGGTCAGCCTATTTATTATTCCAGGTTGTATATCCCCATTTGCAGATGAAAATATTGATGCGGCACCCAAAGAAGATTTACCTCCTGTAATTCATGTCAATCCACTATTAGATGTCGACTATGGTGCTTCTTTAATTGTTAGTGGAACTGTTGATGATGAAGCCCCTTCTGAAACTCTGGTATCTATTTCTTTGTCTATACCTTGGGGGAATATTTACGAGCGTCCAAATATTGATGGTTCTTGGCAATTTCCTCTATCTGGCTTAGAACCTGGTAACTATAACATCACCTTTTCAGCCAAAGATGACAGTGGTCAATCTTCTGAATCAATTACCATGGGATTTGAAGTATTACCTCCTTATGAAATTCCAGTTTCGTTGTCTGTGTGGAGGGAAGAATACTGGTACGATCCCGGCGAGGGTATCTCAATCACAGGTCAGGTTTCCCATTCATACTTGGAGACTTGTGCGTTGGAGTTCTATGAGGGCGGAAATATGATAATATCTAATGATGCTATCAATTATGATCCAAATAATGGGATGTTTCAGATTATTTTAGATTCAATTGAAGGCGAATTAAATGGGACAATCCAAGCATCTTGTGGTTTGTATACTGATTCTCAAAATACTGTTGATGTGAAGGTCCTCCCGCTCTCATCTCAGGTCAGTGACTTGGATAGTGATGGTATCCCCGATGATTTTGATGATTGCCAAGAAGGAGACTCTTTTACTTCTTCACCTATTACTGATTATGATTCAGATGGTTGTTATGATTACACAGAGGATTTAGATGATGATAATGATGGGGTGGATGACTCAATAGATAAATGCCCTAAGGGTGAATTGGATTGGCTATCTACTCCCCTTACTGACAAAGATGGTGATGGCTGCCGTGATTCTAGTGAAGATGAAGATGATGATGATGATACAATAGTTGATGGCAGTGATAATTGCTCAGATTCACCATATGGGTGGACCTCTTCTTTTCTTTCAGATTATGACCGCGATGGATGCCGTGACAGCGATGAGGACATCGATGATGATAATGACGGGATAGTAGATTCTCTGGATTTATGTTCAAAGGGAGTCATAGGTTGGTTCCCTGATTCCACAAATGATCGTGATTCAGATGGTTGTCGCGATAGTGACGAAGATGATGATGACGACAATGATTCTGTTCTTGATACAAATGATACCTGCCCTGAAACAATGCCTGGGAATCTAGTCAATGAGTATGGTTGTGCTGAATATGAGTGGGACTCTGATAGTGATGGGGTGATGGATGATGTTGACCAATGTGATGGTACCCCCTCAGGACTTATGGTCAACGAACAAGGATGTGCTGACTTAGATGGTGATGGTGTATTTGCTAATGTTGATCTATGTCCAGATTCGCCATCTAGGTGGTCAGTTGATTTAGTTGGTTGCGCAGTAATTCAGAAACCTATAGTTTGGCAATCAAGTTCCTACTCATCAGAACGTTTTGGTAAGGCAGGAGATTTTTCATTCACTACAAAATACGATGGGAATTGGGTTTTCGCAACTGAATGGGATGGGGAAAGCACCTATCTATTCATTTTCCTGCAAAGTTCTAGTTCTTACATGAACACTATGTGGAATCAGAATGTTGGGACATTGCTGTCTGAGGTGCCAGAAAATTGCCATATTTTCTTTGGTTCATATGATAGTGATTGGCAGTCCGATGTAGATGCCATGGCTACTAGAGTTAATTCATACAAGAATGGGCAGAATTCTGAAGGGCAATCTTGGATTGATGAGAATGTGCATTTTGTTTATCAGCAGGCTGGTTCTATTGGGGGCAGCTTAGGTAGTGTGATTTCATCTTGGAGTCAGTTCTACTATGGGATTGATAGATTCCAGCAGTGGAGAGAGATTGGCTCACTCTATAACTGGGCAAAAACATGGACTTCAGATCCCGATTATCGCTTTGATTATCTTGCTAAGGAGCCACAGATGTGGAATGCGGAATTCCCTGTTGAGATGCGCCGTCACGACCCAGCTGTTACTGTGGTTGACCTGTGGGTTGCCCAGAGACATTCAGGAGGATGGGGTGGCGGCCACAAATCGTTTGCTAACGGTACTTTCCCAAGTTCAACTACAATGCAGGCATTCAACACAATGGAGG
>DASCSU010000046.1:0-11907 GCA_034399495.1 Candidatus Thalassarchaeaceae archaeon | reverse complement strand
TCCAATACTGTCACGGTAGTTAGCCAACTGCTTGATGAGTTGTCCCATCCAATCGACACTATCAGTCATGCCTTGGGAATCAAGTTGGACACGCAAGTCGGCAAGGTCAATGATTGCAATGCGGCTACGTACGCGTGGGTCTTGGACATCCATGCCCATTCCAGCCATGTGGCTTCCTAGGCTGTCTTTTCCCTGCTCAAGAGTAACATAGATGCCAGAAGTCTTGCCTTCTAGAACTGCATTGTATAACATTGAGAAGCCGAGGCTTGATTTCATGGAACCTGAGACTCCAGCAAGTAGGACAATATGCCCCTTTGGGATTCCTCCCTGCATCTTTTCATCAAGTCCCGCTACATAGGTTGGAATGCGCTCTTTTGTGCCTGTCACCTTCAATCCCCGACACCCCCACAATGGTCCGCATGATAAACGCGCGCCCCGTCCCGTTTAGATGATGGCAACCTTGAAGATTCATCTAGCGTCCGCCTCAACTCGTCGTTTTGAGTTGCTAAAAGAGGTACTCAAAGGCCTTGATGTGGAGTTTTCTGCTAGTCCCTTAGTTAGTTTGGAGGATATTCCCCCCATTGGCATGATAGTAGGCAGTCAAGTAGAAAAAATATTGGAATCCAAAATCAATTCAGCGATTGCTGAGTTCACTCTTCAATTAGAATCTGGGAACGAAATTCCAGATTTTATTTTGGTTGCTGATACTCTTGTTGAGGACCCAGATGATATCAATGTTGCATTGGGTCAGCCTGCAGATAGAAGTGGGGCGGCAGTGATGTTGTTGCAGTTAAGTGGGCGCAGACATAATGTCTGGTCAGGTACCGCAATTCTCTGTCGTAGGAAATCCAGTTGGATAGTGGAATCCGAAGTTGAACACGCCACAGTAGAGATTGATGAATTATCCTTGGAAGCACTAACTGAATTACTAGAATCTGATAGTTGGGTCGGTAAGGCTGGAGCATACGATTTGGCAGGTGCAATGGGTGTCCATGGACGATTGATTGCGGGTAAAGAAGAATGCGTACTTGGTTTTGCCCCAACTATTATCGACAATTTAATCAAAATTATTTAGAAATCAATGTGATTATTTCATTCCTCTTCAGATGATCTATCGTCTGGTAGTTTCAGTTTAACAATAATAGCTGCCAATAATGCTACAATCCCTGAAACAATACAAGCCCCAACCATTCCTTCGATAAATGATTCACGAGCAGATGCAATTAGCATCGCTCCTTCAGAGTTTCCCGCTGCCAGCATTTGTTGGCCAATTGTCATTGCTGCAGGGAATGATTCCTGAATAATTGATGATTGTGCAGATACTGATCCGGGTATGACAATTGTTGATTGATAAATCTCGTTTAGTACACTACCACCTATTGCTATTCCTAGAGCCCCACCAACTTCTCGACTCGAATCATTTGTTGCACTACCTACGCCGGCCTTAGATTCAGGGATAGAATCCATGACTGCTGTTGTTGAAGGCGCCATTGTCAATCCAATTCCTAGACCTAGAAGAACAAATGTGGCTGCAATTTGTGCATAACTTGTGTCAATGTCAACTAGGGTAAAGAGCCCTAATCCTAATGCCACTAGAATCAAACCAGTTGCTATGACATTTGGTCGTCCGAACTTAGCGACCAATCGGTCACTATTGGCTGCTGCTGGCATCAATCCCAATGGGAGTGGGAAGAAGCGAATGGCAGCAGATAAAGGCGAATGTCCTCGTACAAGTTGGAAGTGCAACATTTGCATAAACATGAAAGAGAACATAACAAAGAATGCCATTGAAATAGCAATTAAGCCTATTGTGAAATTTCTTTGTTTGAAGAATTCCAAAGGTAACAGGGGGTATTCTGCTTTCTTTTCCCAGTAGATAAACAATAGAATTGCGATAATGAATGTGGCAAAAGAAGCAATTATTCTATTGTCTGTCCAACCTAGGCTGGGTCCTTCAATAATCCCGTACAAAAGTGAACTAAGAACAAGTATTGACAAAAATGCTCCACCAACATCAAGCGGGCGTTCTTCTTCATCTTTAGAACGAGGTACAATAATTGCACCTATTAACAAGGCGATGATAATTACTGGGACATTGATCAAGAAAGCCATTTGCCAATCATAATTTTCAACAGCCCAGCCCCCTACAAGGAGGCCAATAGGCGCGCCAATTCCCGCCATTGCAGCCCAAATCCCGATGGCCTTTCCTCGTTCATTAGGTGGAAACACAACCAATACTACAGACAAAGTGGATGGCATAACTAATGCAGCACCCAGTCCCATTATTGCTCGTGCAAGTATTACATCAGTAGATGAATCAGCAAAAAAAGCAGTCCAAGCAGATGCAGCACAGACAATTACAAGGCCAATCTGTAAAGCACCTTTTCGACCAAATCGGTCTCCCAGTGCCCCCATGACTAGTAGAGTTCCACCAAAAACAAGTGCGTATGCATCCATTATCCATTGCAGTTCAGAATTATCTGCACTCAAATCCTTTGATAGTTCTGGTAAAGCGACATTCAGTGTGACGTTGTTTAGCATCACTATGACAAGACTCAAACTCAATACGCCAAGAATCATCCAACGGTTGCCAGGGTATTGAGACGCATTTTCCGTCATGATTTATGTCCCTCATATGGAGGCTATGATTATTCGGGTAGCATCCATTCCCAACATCGAAGCATTCCTTCTTGAATGCTTACTGTTGAATGCCAACCTAGAGCAGTCTCAGCTGCTGAAGTATCAGGCACCCTACGAACAGTGTCTCCGGGATGGCCATCTCCAGAGATAATTTCACTTTCTGCACCTGATACTTTCAATGCAATCTCTGCGAGTTCTTTGATAGAGACTTCTTCCTTTGAACCAATATTGAATGAGGTGCCTTTCAATGAAGAACCATCTACGCCTTCATCTAGTTCCCCTAATGCCACGATTCCATCAATCAAATCTGAATACCAAGTGAAGCAACGGGTTTGTGAACCATCTCCATGTAAAGTGATGTCCTTGTCTTCAAGGCACTGTTGGAGGAAAATTGAGGAAACTTGTCCATGTTCTCCTCCCTTCAAACGTGGCCCATAACCATTGAATGGTCTAATAATTCGTGCATCAAGGCCCCTTTCTCGTACAGCGTACTGGACCAAAACTTCTCCAAGGTATTTGCTTGCACCATAAGAGTGTCTTAGATGGTGATGGGGGCTTGGGCAGATTGCTTCAGCCTCCTCTTCTAGAGGCATCACATCTTGAATTCCGTATGCCTCTGGGCTACTGGTGAAAACTAGACGGGCGCTACGCTCGCTAGCAAATTTCACGACAGTGTCAGTAGTTTTGATGTTGACATTTATGACAAGATCCGGACGCTCGTTGAAGTAGCGTGTGCCATTAATTGCAGCCAAATGAAATATTACATCTACCCCATTCAATTTTTCTTCCGCTTTCTCCAATTTTTCAATATTAGCACAATCCCCTAAGACAAAGTGAAAATCCGGCATTCCTTTACAATCTTCCATGTTTGCCTTACGGCCACGGAATAAATCGTCTACTACGCAGACATTGTGGCCGCGAGCAAGTAGAGATTCACAGAGATGACTCCCAAGGAAGCCGGCACCCCCTGTCACGATGCAACGCATGTTAGGCGGAAGTGGGGGTAGCGTATTGCATTATAGTTGGACAAGTTCATTTGGTGCCTACTCTCAGTATGGCTCAATGCAAGGTAATTACGGTGATTGTCCTGTATGCGGCGAGCACAAACCCCTAGAGAAATGGCATAGGCCTTTGCCCTACAAAGATAGTCTTCTCACAGAAGCATGTACAGAATGCTACATTGTGGAAATATGGCCTTTCAATGACCTCAATGAGGATTAATCATTCTGAAACACGATTGAGTATTTTCACTTTAACGATACCTTCGCTAAGTGTCATCAGGATTTCATCTCCATTATTGATGGCAAGACATGGGTCGGAATCGAAGCCATAGGCGTATGGCACGTTGAGTAATGACGCAGCAGGAAGAGTTAGTGGGCAGACATCCCGATTGATGATGCCCATTGGCCCTTTACCAGTGTATATCAGACCCATCAGAACAAACGGAGCAACCGTTGAGCCTGAACCTTTAGGGTAGATCAGAATAGTATCTTCAATTGCGACTCCGTCAAGTGGGTGTCCTGGCTCTTCAATTACTCCACTATCTCGGTTAACATATCCAAGGTAGGTGATTGGTACATCAGTAACCAATGCCTTCCCTGTCATACTCCATTCTGATTGACTTGGCAAATTCTTTCCAGCAAGTTCACAATCTCCAGTTTGGTGAATTTTGGCTGAGTAATGTGGTTCCTTAGCACGTGAGTCTAGTGTGGGTCTTGGGCCCTCAAACAAGTTAGGGTTGAAAGCGGCTGCAACACAAGTTTCGATTGGGGCGACAGAGGTTGGCATACGATTAAGGCCGCTTGTTAGATAGTGCTCTGCCTTCAGCGAGTTTGTTAGCAAGTGGTTGTACTTGCTTCGATTGTAAGGTGTGACTTCAGGGCAGGTATCTTTGAGCACAAGTGCGCCTGCTTCTTCCAATAATTCGATGGAACCATCAGCTTCTGCAAGTTCATGACTGTGCCCACTAGTAAATACCCATAATCGCTGATTTGGTATTTTTTTGCCCAATTCCATGTGGGTTCTGACTGCAGCAGCGGTTGAGCGAATTTCTCCTAAAGATGCTTGGGGGCAGCCAACTACAATGAGGTCAACTTCACCGTTTGGAGCGAGTTCAGCATATCGCCCGGCTAAATCTGATTCTGTGAAAGTGAGTTCTCCCTCGTAGTTTGATGAGGGAGCAGGTGGGGTATGGCCATCGGCCCAAAGGAGTGGCGAGCCATAATTTGCCGCTGCAGCAGTAAGTGCCTTCTTCATCTCAAAAGAGGACCACGATGGCAGGCCAGTAATGTGTGGCATTGGGCCCCAAGGTAGGTTCCAATCTGATTGCACCTGTTTTCCAATCCAATCGCCAAGGACGCTCCAGTCTGTGATGTCATTCATTTCGGCCTCAACTTTGACAAGGATGTTCGGCTGGCGATTTTCCTCTAAGTGTAGTCCCCACTTAGGTGCCCATCCAGTTAGTGCAGTAGCGAGTGCAGAAAGACCAGATTCTCTGTTGGTGATTAATTCAGTATAGGAGTTTGAGAAACATACTGCATTTGATTCAGCCCAGCATCCTACACCATCAATTTCCAAATCTTGCTCATATGGGGTGCATGAAAGGGTGGGTGAAATACCCAATTTTTCGTAAGCAAGTATAATTTCGAATTGTAATTTCAAGAAATCCTCGTAGTCAATTCCCATCTCATCGAACTTATCACGGTCGCAGCCTGCAGAATTGAGAGTGGTAGGTATAGCCACTTTTCCTACAGTATCATCACCAAGGTCTGCAAGGAAGCGTCTTAGTCCATGTCCGCCAGTTATCACTGAGACGCCACTAACGTGGGCATGGGTACATTCAATGAATTCAGTTGCTCCTGCTGAGGCGGCCAAGTCTACAACAAGGCGGGCGGCCTTCTGTTTTGTAGTGCCGAACCCTCCCTCTAGCATTTCGACAAGTGGTGCAGGGATGGCCATTGATGTGAGGCAGATGGCATCGTCCCATCAACCTACGCATCAATTTATCTTGTCTCCATTAGTATCAAGAGGGATGACTTTGTGCCGGATAAGAGGGATGAATATGACTGATGATTTTGTCAATATTGCAGGCTACCGTTTTGTCTCGATTCCCGATATAGTAGAAATGAGATGGCCACTACGAGATTTCTGTGTAGATCTTGGATTAAAAGGTACAATTTTGCTTAGTGAAGAAGGAATCAATTTTTTCCTTGCAGGCACTCAAGAATCGATAAATCAGTTCATTACACATATTGAAGAGGATGAAAGATTCAGAGATATTCCTTTGAGAATTAGTTATTCAAACCATCAACCATTCAATAGAATGCTAGTACGTCTGAAAAAAGAAATTATTTCTATGGGTCATGATGATGTAAAACCCGCAACATTCACAGGCCCCTTTATTTCTCCAAAGGAGTTCAAATCTTGGCTTGATGAAGGCAAAGAGGTAATCGTACTTGATACGAGAAATGGTTACGAAATGAGATTAGGGAAATTTGAGAATGCTGTAGACCTTGAAATTGATACCTTTAGGCAATTCCCCAATGCAATTAAGCAACTTCCAGAAGAGATGAAAGGTACACCAGTGGTGATGTATTGTACTGGCGGTGTTCGTTGTGAGAAGGCTTCTGTAGTGATGCTTGAGGAAGGTTTTGAATCAGTATACCAACTTGAAGGTGGAATCCTAGGATACTTCGATGAGTGTGGTGGTGCACATTGGGAGGGCGAATGCTTTGTCTTTGATCGAAGAGTAGGATTAGGTCCTGATTTAGAAGAAACAGCAAGCGTAGTCTGTTATGGCTGTAGAGAGCCACTATTACCCAATGAGCAGGAATCTGATAACTATGTAATCGGAGAGCATTGCTCCTATTGTGCCCTTTGAAGCAATCATTTCTTTGCTGCAAGAGGTTGCCGCCAACCTTGGCCAAAAGCCCGATTTGATACTCTAGGTGCTGGCGGCATTTGCCACCTTTTGTGCTCATTGGCATGTAGGCGTTCAAGAATCCAATCAACCATCTCTTTATCATGGCCTAATTCAACCAATGTAGAGGCTGAGGCACCAGCTTCAATATGAGATTCAAGTATTGAGTCAAGTGTTTTGTAAGGTGGAAGTGTGTCTTGATCTAATTGGTCAGGCGCAAGTTCAGCAGAGGGTGGTTTGGTGAGTGTACTTTCTGTGATGGGCGGTTCCCCTCCAAATCGCCCTGCTTCAGAGTTGATGGCGTGGGCAACAGCATACACCTCATTTTTGTAGAGGTCACCTAGAGGTGCGTAACCTCCAACCATATCCCCATATAGGGTGCAATAACCCATTGCCAATTCAGATTTATTTCCTGTAGTGATTGCCATGGCGTTCCTTGAATTAGCCAAGGCCATGACCATCATTCCTCTAAGACGAGATTGTATGTTCTCTAGAGCGATAGGATTCCCCCCTTCCAATTCTTCACGAAGTTCTGCTTCAGCGGCATCGTGAAGTTCACTGATTGAATGAGTGTGTAATTCCATCCCAAGTGCTTCAGCAGTAGCTTTGGCATCAGCGAGCGAGTGCTCGCTAGAGTAGCGAGATGGCATTGCTAGACCTAGGACGTTTTCAGGGCCTACGGTACGACAAGCGATAGCAGCACATACAGAGGAATCAAGGCCTCCACTCATTCCTATTACAAGTCGTTCAATGCCTGATTTTTTACAGTAATCACCTAATCCTATGGTAATAGCCGCTAACAAATCAATTCCTGTTTCAGGATTTGCAGGGTTACTTTCAGCGGCAACAGACTCCACATGACAAGAGCATTCGTCACAGCATTCTCCGGCAGGCCATGGAAGCCAGCGGCCGGAATCTGGATCTTCAACATCTACTAGGAACACCCCCATACACCATGCCGGGGCTTGGGCCAAACTACCATCAGGCCACGCTACTAGAGAGCGCCCATCGAATAATAGGTCATCATTGCCCCCAACTTGGTTGCATAAGAGATAGGGGTGACCGAGTGTTTTGGAAGCAGCCCTAACTACATCACTGCGCATTCCTTCTTTGTGTAAATGGTAAGGAGAGGAAGAGAGGTTGACTGAGAGGGCGAGGGGCTCACCTTGATGTTGCCACGCCGCAAGTTGTTCAATCGGGTCAGCATCATAATCAGCAGGTACTTCACCCGCATGTTGCCACGCATCTTCACAGATTGTTACCCCAATTGATAGAGTATCAGAGAGCCGTAGAATCCCTGGGGCTTTATCAGGTTCAAAGTAGCGCAGTTCATCAAATACATCGTAGGTAGGTAGCAGTTGTTTACGAGTTGCAACCTTCGCTTTTCTACCCGGTACAAGGCGCATTGTGCCATTGGCTGGAAGGTGACGTTCTGAAGTTGGAGGGAGAGGGGTTCCAACTATTAGCGGAATTGGAGTTTCGATATTTGCTGTGACTTCAGCACACTTCACCACGAATTCAGGGTCGAGTAAAAGATCACGGGGGGGATAGCCAGAAATTACCAACTCGCTAGTGATTGCCATGTCAGCCCCATTTTTTGCTGCAAGGGCTACTGCACGTTCAACTTCGGCAGCATTTCCTTCTAGGTCCCCTACTTTTGGGTTGAGCTGGAGTAGCGCCACAACCAGTCCCATATAGTCACCGCCGAAGTATCAATCATTCAATCTTTGCAACATTGTTACTTGGATTTAATCACCCTTTTTTTCCGCCTCAAAAATTTTCTTATTGGCATTACGATTACAAGTAGGAATAAGGCACAAACTGCTAATGCCACAGAAGTCCAAGCGATATTAATGGCTTCATCAGTATGGGTGTCAGTTAACATTCTAGCCATGAAATAGCAGGCGATTGACAGGGTTAACAGCACTGATGAAATCTTTCTCCCACGCCGTCGGCTTTCAGCGACGAATTCTTGGTCGCTCATCTCTAGGGTCGCCATCTTGAACGGTCAGGCAACTTACTGGGCAATAATACCCTCGGCGAAAGCAAATGACTAGGACTAAGAAAAAACCACAATCAATGGCATGCTTTACCATATTTCTTGAGACGCCAATAGTTGTATGGCCATGGAGTTAGGAAGCCAACTAGTAGCATGAATGGGATTGCGATTGGATTCATACCTAACTCACCTCCAGTAAACAATAGATCAGTAATTTCCATTGCAATTTCCATCATTAGCATCGAGATGAAAGACATTCCCAGCGCGGTAGAAAGAGCATTACCCCAATCCATGCCACCTTCATGCATGATGTATGTCTCAAGCATGACGCTAGTAATTAGACCGTTAATTAGTGGTAGAATCAAAAGGAGATAGTAAAAACTGCTCGTGCTAGTAATTGTACTACCGATGTCGTAGTATGAGTACGCTCCAAGTGTGAGAAACTCACCTATTGAACACCCAATCAAGCACCATTTGGTATTGTGGGCAGATGTCCTCCAAACATCGCCATCATTCCAATTGAATTCAGGCTCACCGATAGTGAACCCACACCCCTCAATGGCAGCACCCATTTTACCAGAGCATGCCCCCTCATGATTGACTACTGCCTTGCCTACTTCAGCCTCTACTGAGGTGACGCCTTCAACCGCTTCAAGTGCACTTGTTAGGTTGCTCACGCACCCTCCACAAGACATTCCCCCGACCTCGAAAGTAGTGGTCTCCATGCTCCCTGCGGAGTATAGTCGGTGTTTGAACCCGCCGCATCCTTGAAATCGGGACCATAGGTCCCGCACGCTATGACCGTCCCTAGGCCCGCGGGTGAACTTGCTCCGGTCACTCTTGAAGAGTCTCTGATGGAGACTTGGCGCACAGAGGGGACATTCGATAGACAGGTCACCTCTAGAGGCTCGGGATTACCATTCATTTTCCTCGAAGGACCACCCACCGCTAACGGAAAACCAGGGATTCACCACGTAGTTGCTCGCACCTACAAAGACCTAGTTTGTCGCTGGAAGGCGATGGAGGGATTTTTCGTTGAGAGAAAAGGTGGTTGGGATACTCACGGCCTACCTGTAGAGATTGAAGTTCAGAAGCGACTCAATCTGATGTCAAACGAAGCAATAGAAGAGTTTGGCATGGCGGAATTCAATGAGGAGTGCCGTAAATCTGTCTGGACCTATGAGGATGCATGGCGCAAGATGAGTGAGCGCATGGCGTTCTGGGTAGATCTAGATGATCCCTATGTGACTCTGCACGATGAGTATGTAGAGTCCGGTTGGTGGGCTTTGAAGCAGATGTTCGAGAAAGACCTGCTCTACAAAGGTCACAAGATTTTACCATATTGCCCTCAAACCGGTACATCCTATTCTTCACACGAAGTTGCTCAAGGATACAAGGAAGTCGAGGAGCCTTCAGTTTACATCAAATTCAAACTTGAGGATGATGATGCATCAATCCTAGCTTGGACTACCACACCTTGGACCCTTCCAGGAAATGTTGGTTTGGCAGTTGGTCCCGATGTCACCTATGCTCGAGTTCGTGTCACAGATGTGCCACAAGGTTGGGATGGGCGAGGCGGAGCAAAGATTGGTGAAGAACTGATATTAGCAGAAGATTTGCTGTCTGAAGTTTTGCGTCATCAAATCGAAGTTGTCGAAACCTTCCCCGGCTCAGAACTTGTTGGCAAAGCCTACGTTCCACTTTTCCCAGATGCAGTTGATAGAGATGGTAGCGAGACTGCATGGACAGTTGTCGGTGCAGACTTCGTGACAACTACTGATGGAACAGGTGTTGTCCATACTGCAGTTATGTATGGAGAGGATGACTACATCCTTGGGATGGAAGTAGGATTTCCTGCTCAGCACACTGTAAACATGGATGGACGTTTTATTGCAGGTACTCACAATTCACTAGATGGCAGATATGTCAAGGACTGCGATGATGACATCATCGATTTACTTCACTACGACAACCAGCTTTACCGTGAGAAGATGTATATTCACGATTACCCGCACTGTTGGAGAACAGGTCACCCTCTGCTCTACTACGCCATGGATTCGTGGTTTGTTCGCATGACTGCGGTCAAGGATAAACTGCTTGAGTTCAATGACCAAGTTGAATGGGCACCTGCAAATATTGGTACAGGAAGATTCGGAGAGTGGCTTCGAAATGTCAAGGATTGGGCTATTTCACGTGAGAGATACTGGGGGACTCCACTTCCAGTTTGGATTTGTCCAGACTGCGAACACCAGCATTGTGCAGGCAGTCGTGATGAGTTGAGAGAGTTAGCAGTTGATGCATCCAAAGTGACCGATGACCCACACCGACCGTTTGTCGATGAGGTGGTTTTGCACTGTCAGGCAGATGGGTGCAGCGGTGAGATGGTTCGTGAGCCATACGTCATGGACTGCTGGTTTGATTCGGGTTGCGCTTTCTTTGCTCAGTGGCACCATCCGTTTGCAGGCACTGAGAAATTGGAGCAGAATTTTCCAATCGACTACATCTGCGAAGGTGTTGACCAGACTAGAGGCTGGTTCTACACATTGTTAGCAGTGAGCACAACCGTGTTTGATTCAATTTGTTACAAGCGCTGTTTGAGTCTAGGCTTAATTCTAGATGCTAATGGCAAGAAGATGTCCAAATCACTTGGCAATATTGTTGACCCATGGGACCACTTCAACCGAGAAGGTGCTGATGCAACTCGCTGGTACATGGTGACAGCAGGTGCTCCTTGGAGCCCACTGAAGTTCGACCCGAATGGTGTAAGAGAGACTTACGCCAAGATGTTCCTCACACTATGGAATGTCTACAAGTTCCACGCAAACTATGCCGCTTTGGATAATTTCCAGCCAGGGGATAATTCACAAGAGACCCGCGCACCACTTGACAGGTGGTTACTATCTCGTCTCAATGCAGTAGGCCATTCATACCACGACCAGTTTGAGAGTTGGGACTTCCACAAGGCGTGTCGAGAATTGGAAGAATTTGTTGTCAATGATCTTTCCAACTGGTATGTCAGGCGAAGCAGAAGAAGGCTTTGGGATGATGCAGAGTCAGCAGACAAGTTGGCTTGCCAGCACACATTACACGAAGTGCTTGTGACAGTTTGCAGACTGATGGCTCCCGTTGCTCCATTCATGGTTGACAAAATTCACAGGAATTTGGTAGGGCAATCAGTTCACATGGCAGATTGGCCTCTTGGCACTTCAGGTGATCCTAGAGATTTCGATATCATGCACACTCCTGGAGAAGTGCGAGGCCTTCCATGGAGAGATGAAGGGCTTGAGCAACAGATGTCTCTCACGCGTGCGCTCGCGGAGGCGGGCAGGCGCGTGCGTGTGGATTCGAA
>DASCSU010000045.1:0-12161 GCA_034399495.1 Candidatus Thalassarchaeaceae archaeon | reverse complement strand
ACCACGTTAAACCAACTGACACTAGTATCTTCGGATTGAGAGTTGAATATAGCTTGAATTTGCTGTGCTTGCATATCCTCCTCACCAGAGCCTCCACCACCGCCTGCTGCAGTAACTGGTTGTATAATTGGCATAAGTGTTGTAAATAGCAAAATAGTTGCCATAAGGAGTGTTTTCCACCTTCGATTAAAGTGCACGCTCAATCCCTCCGTACATGTTGGTGGTGATGCAGCGGTTATGAGGCTGACGCAGAATGAGGGGCATATGCATCAAATAAGTACTGAATGAATTTCTTTCAATTCAGAATCGCCCCTTAGGGGGCGTTGATTTCATCAATCAATTGTTTTCTGGCTGAAATAAAGCGTACAAAAAAGGTGTAAATTCCCCCTAATAAAGCAATTACCAATACAGTTGACATCCCATTAAATTCTCCTCCAAATATAGGGATTTCACCAACTCCTGAAGTTCCACTAATGGCTTGCCAGCCAGCAATTAAACCTCCAATGACAGTCATCATTAAACGGTCAGCACGGCTAAAACCACGATAGTTTCTACCAAGGCCAACTGATTGTGCTTGTGTGCCCATGTACGAGCCTAGTAGAGTAGTTAGGCCCGCTAAGTATCCTAGATGTGAGGAATCTACCCAATGTGCATTGATTCCGATTGCAATTAATATCCCAGCATCCACGATTCTATCAATGGTGTGATCTAAATAATCACCATAGGAAGAGACCTTGTTGTGTTTTCTAGCAATCTGCCCGTCCATAGCGTCGCAAATTGCTGCAAATGCAGTTAATCCTACGGCGGCGAAAATCAACATTCCTCCTGCTTTATCAGATCCCGCCGTTGCGAAAAACCATGCAGCAAAACCCGCTACAGCAAGACTAAACCAAGAAATGTAATTGGGATTGAGAAACCCAAGTTTAGCTACTAATGGGTCTAGCATTTCAGTGCCGAAATCTCGTAATTGTTCAAGAGCCATTTACTCACTCACCCATGTAAGACTGACACCCAGTCAATCTCCTCCTCTGGGGCTTCCGGCTTGAATCCATCTCTTATCCATTGTTCTATTCCTTCAAACAGAGCGTCTGTACTATGAGCCGTAGAATTGAGTTCAAGACAGGGTAACCCTTTCCATTCATCATAATCATTCCATGTACCTCCAAGAAGTTCCCACTCTTCATTTTCCTTGATTTTTTCTTTCGACCAACCGCGTGTTTTGTTTCGTTGTGAAAGTACTTCGGGATTGCATCTTAGAATTACTATTGCATCAACTGGAAGAAAATGAGATAGATGTCCATCAATGAAGGTGTCATGTGTTGGAGGTGTTTTCCATTGTTCCTCAAGCATTTGAGCCAAACCATCTATGTCAATTGGTCTAGCGCCATCATTATCATCTATCTGCTCAATAAAGCCATGCATCTCTGCTAATTCACTGACATCTATCAATTCATACTTTGGCTGATTAGCAGCATAGTTGGCTAGAGAAGTCTTACCACAACCGGGCGTCCCCGTAATGGAAATACGACATCGGCTAGACCTGTTCATCAAAAACGGGTTGGTTGTGTTAGTCATCAAGGTGGTGGCGAATTGAGAAGTAGTTAGAAGTGAACAATTAATACCTAGAGAGTACGCTAGTACATTCAAGGAGAAATTATGATGGTACGAACAACCGAAGCGACAGCCATTGTGTTGATTGTTGCAGAGCCAGGTAGAGAGACAGAGGTGTATGGTGCGCTACAAGCGATTCCAGAGGTGGCCGAGCAAATGCTACTTTTTGGTGAATATGACCTCTTTGTCAAAATTATATGTGAGGATTATGCTTTGCTAGGAAGCGTAGTCATCAATAAAATCAGAGGTATTGATGGAGTAGATTCCACTAAGACTCTAACCGCCGCATCAATGTTTTAAACATTAGAATAGGCGCAGTATTAACGAACCCATCACCGCTCCCGAGTGGTATGGCAGAGGAGGTGTCGGCTATTTCCGAAAGCGAATCAAATAGCGTTGCAGGTTCAGATATTGGCTGGGAGGGAGTAATAGAATTAATTGACCCACGTCAATCAAAACTTTCCTTGATGCTTATTTTTATTCCTCTTGCAATCTATTTTGGAGTAATTGAACACAATGCCCCTCTAGCGTTCCTAACTTCTATGGCTGCAATTATGCCCCTTGCTTACCTAATGGGTGAGGCCACTGAACAGATATCACTGCGTACAAACGAATCCATCGGTGGATTACTTAATGCAACATTTGGCAATGCAGCAGAGATGATCATTGCTATGTTTGCAGTTCTTGCTGCAGCATCAGCCATAAAAAATGGAGATTCTGATACAGCAGAAACGATGATTCAAGTTGTACAAGCATCTCTAATAGGTTCTATTCTTGGAAACCTTCTGCTTGTTTTGGGGCTTGCATTTGTTTGGGGTGGAATCCATCATAAAGTTCAGAAATTTTCTCATGTCCAGATTGGAGCAAATGGTTCGTTACTTTTACTCGCCGTAATCGCCCTTATTCTTCCTACTGCATATCAGTATACGGGCAGTGGACATGAAGATGCAATCATTACATTATCTCGCCTTACTGCAATAGTTTTGCTTGCCATGTATGGCTTGTTTCTTCTATTTCAGTTCCGCACCCATACTCACCTGTTTGCTACAGATGGGGTTCACGAGGAGGAACCTGTTGTAATGGGGAAGCGCCAAGCAATGTATCTCTTGATTGGTGCTACTGTAATGGTTGCTTGGATGGCAGAAATCATGGTGCATTCGATAGAGTCTGCCGCTGATAAATGGGAATTGCCTACATTGTTCATAGGTGTCATTCTTCTCCCGCTCTTTGGTAATGCTGCTGAACATTTCACCGCTGTCAATGTGGCTGGTAAAAATAAGATGGATCTTGCTTTTTCAATTGCAGTGGGCTCAAGCACTCAGATAGCAGTATTGGTTGCTCCAGCAATGGTAATAATTTCATGGATGCTGGGAGTCCCGTTAACCTTCCAATTCGGCTTGTTTGAGACAGTAGCTACCTTCCTTGCTGTATTGATAACTAATACTATTGCGGCCGATGGCAAATCAAATTGGCTTGAAGGTGCCATGTTGTTGGCAACATATACTATACTTGCCCTCGCCTTCTTTCTCTATTGAAACAAGGTTCAGTAGATGGTGCGCTAACTTTTTCCTAGGTTGCGCAAGTTGCCAGTCCAAAATCCCCATATGATAAATCCACAAATTAGTGAAACCATATGTGCAGATGATGTGAAAAAACTAATTCCATGCAAAAAATGATTCCAAGATTCAAAGCTAATTGCAATTGCAGGAATCACTAACACATTCTTACTTTGGTGAGATGATGCTCCAATAATTCCGAAAAAACCAGCAGAACCCCCCATCCAATTACGTGAATACCCTTCAGCGAGTAGTGTGCTTTCTGGCCACATTGAGTCTGATATATTCATTATTGTAGCAATTATTAGTGCAGAAATACAGGTAAAGAGCATGAAAAGAAAATAGGTGCGCAAAGCCCCCAACCGCGCCTCAAATGATTGTACAAATAATAGAAATCCAAAGGTAACGAAAATGATATGCTCATTAGAATTATGAAAAATTGGTGCAATTAGAAGAGAAGAGAAAAAATGCAGTGGGGCATCAATAATATCAGCAGGCCAAATACCGCCTATGCAGGATAACCAGCCACCAGTTGCATAGCAGTCATATTCAGGGCCAGTCCCCATAGTTAACCAAATCGTCCAGATGATAATGAGGTAGGTGAAGGTAAATTTACGTGAGAGAAATACGTGATATGATTTCAATACTTCACCAGTTGAATCACGCCAAGGCCAAGACCAAGGGAATAGGGGCTTTTTAATTTCATTCAACGAATTCACCTCTGTGGGGGATTGATTCCATCATAATATTCTGCAACTGTAGCCTCTAATTCCAATGCAATTTCGTTTTCATTTAGAGTGAGGGTAACTCCATCCCTACGAAGACAATTTCCATCTACCCATACATCTAGACAAATGGCAGTCGAATAGAGTAAGTTTGCAAGCAGGCGTCGGTCATCTATTCCACGAGGCCGCATACTAATTTCATCTAGTGACCAAGTCACCCAATCTTTGGAGCCTTTAGTGGCAAGTTGCCACGCCTCAGTAGGTGGTAGAATTGTAGCATCCCAATGGTCATGGCGTTGAATTAATGATGCAGATTTTGCATCGGCGCGCATATCTAGAGAATTATTTGATGCGGCACCATCTGTTCCAAGTCTTACATCAACTCCAGCTTCTATCATAGCGGGATAGGAAAGGGTGCCACCGGTTGCAAGTTTTTGATTGCTGACCGGGCAATGAACTGCGTGAGCGCCATGGCTGGCAAGAATTCGCATTTCACGTTTAGTCACCCAGCCGCAATGGGCACAAACAGTACCCTCGGTGAAATAGTCAATTGAGTCTAGGTATTCGATTGGATACATGCCATGTTCAGAGTGGCAAGCAGCAACTTCAGAGCGAGTTTCTGAGGTATGGATGTGTAGCCTTGCATTGTACTGGCGAGATAAATCACTTGCACGCCTCAAAATCTCTTCAGAACAGGTGTACACTGCGTGCGTAGCGATTCCGTATTCCACTCTGCCATTTGCTAGTTTACCTGCGCGGAGAAGTGTTTCTAATTCACCAATTACCTTACCGCTATCACTAGCACCCTCTTCAGGTGGTGGCCAATCAGTGGTTGGGCCACAAACAATTCCTCTTATTCCAGCATCAGCCATTACTGGTGCAATGGCATCAGGGAAATGGTACATATCACAAGCGAAAGTGGTTCCTGAAGAGATTAGTTCTGCTACACCAGCCTTAGTGCCTATTTTTACAAAATCAGGGGTAACTCTTCTTTCAGTTGGAAAAATATTGGTTTCTAACCAATCATTCAGAGATAGGCCTTCGCCCATTCCTCTATTGAGAACCATTGGTAAATGAGTGTGCCAATTTTGCATAGAACGAGTAATCACACGATTGGAGCCATCAATGTTTTCAACCACATCTTCATCACCTTTTGAAGGGCTCCAAGATCCATCAGGGTGAAGGATAAAATCCCCATGAATTAGTTTACAATCATGGTCAATGAGGCGGCATTGAGTATAGCGAACAAGCCCAGCCGTCTCATCTGCCATTTGCTTCACCTACGAAGTGGCCGAGACGGCATTGTGCATCATGGTTGTGATGGCGGGGTTGAAGAGAGCCGGCCTTTTCGATGAATCTGAACCATGACCGAAGACCCCTATCGTGTGCTAGGCGTTTCTCCTGAAGCGAGTGATGCTGAGATTAAGCGAGTTTATCGTAAACTTGCTCGTCAACACCATCCCGATCGCAATCCGGGTGATGCAGCGGCAGAAGGTAGATTCAAGGAGATCCAGGGTGCTTATGATTTGATAGAAACTTCTGAAAAGCGTCGAAAATTCGACGAACAAAAGAGAATTTCCAATATGTTTGGTAGTGGTGGCGGTGGTGATTTTGGCAACTTTAATTTCGATGGCGGTGGCGGTATTGAAGATATATTAGCATCATTTTTTGGTGGCAAAAATGCTAACCCCTATTCGGGACAAAGCACTGGAAATATCTTCGATCAATCAGGTAGAACCCGTCAGACCCAGCAGCCAAGAGCCCAACCCGGAACTAACATTGACTCCCCACTCGATTTAACTTTAGATGAGGCGGCATCTGGAGTAAAGAAGCCATTTACAATCTCAAGACGCAAGAAATGCAATTCTTGTAAAGGTAGAGGTTGTAGTAAGTGTGCAGGCCAAGGTGTAGTTCGCAAAACTAGCCAGATAACAGTAACAGTTCCAGCGGGGGCAGAGCACGCTTCTGTTATGAGGCTCAAAGGGATGGGTCATGAATCTGCAAATGGGCCTGCAGGAGACCTTCTACTCACTGTGAGAATAGATGCTGATGAGGGTAGAAGTTGGGAGGGCGGTAGATTAATTCAGTTAGTTGAAGTTTCATACAGCACAATGATGTTAGGTGGGAAAATAAGGATTCATACTCCTGCTGGAAAGATTGTCGAAGTAGAAGTTCCCCCCAATTCACGTTCAGGTGATCGCCGTAGATTACGAGGTCAAGGATACAATGGTGGTCCATTGGATGTTGAACTTACGTTATCAGAATCTAGTGAACTTACTTCAGAACAAGAGGCAGCACTCAAGGCGCTACGAGATAGCGGTTTGTGACCACTTCATCGTGGCTTGGGTAAGAATGGAATTATTCCAGCAGCAAGACTTCCTAGATTGCGTGTTTGAATCCAAATAGTGCCTTCTCCTGAGAAATGCATAACCAAACCTTCTCCTCCAAAGGCTAGTGATTTGAGACCACCAACTCTACCAATGTTATACTGCAATCCATTTGTAAATGCTACAACATGTCCAGTATCTACTGTTATTGTTTGGCCTTGTTGAATTTGCATTGGTTTAATTGCTCCATAAGAATTGTAGTAAACTCTGCCTGCTCCTGTTGGGCAGGTTGCGTGAATGAAGAACATACTTTCACCACTGAATAATCCTTTCATTCCTTGAAACTGAGTATCAGTTTCAACATTCATTGTACTAGCAAGGAATGAACCTCCTTGAATAAATAGAGGTTGATTGGGTTGAATATCAAACCAAGCGATGTCACCAGGCATTCCTGGTGCAAGGCTGATCCATCCGCCTTGGGGGCCTGCTGTGAATGTATTCAAAAAGAATGATTCTCCTCCAAAAGCCATCTTTTTTAGCCCTTTTAGGAATCCTCCACTTGATTTCGTTTGCATTTCAACTCCGGCTTGAGCTACCATTGCCCCCGGCTCCACTTTGATTGCTTCACCTGGCTCTAAACTAACTGTCAACATCGAATAACTCGGGTTAAACTCTAACTGTTCTTGCATACCCAAAGGGTATGATAGTCAAACTATTATTCTTCGTATTATTCAATCAGCATGTACATCGTTGACATCTAACCAAATCACTTCACAAGGGAGTTCTAACAAACCAGCCACACTGGGGACAGTTCTGCCTTCATCACTGTGGACCAATTCTTTCACATAAGTCCCACTTTCAACTCGCACATTCATCTGTGCCTCATTTCCTTCTGTGCTTATGTTTGTGATGCTAACTACCTTACGATGCCTTACCTTGTCTGCTCTTCGATGTGCTACTCTTTGTGGAGTTTGTTGCTCAAGAGTAACTCCTTCAAGGGAGGCTATAGTTTCCTCAACTTTTGTTGGATCACATTCGCCTTCAATTTTGAATCGAATAGTGTAGGATTTTTCTGCGTCAGTACCTTTTATTCTAGCTACTTCTGAGCGTCTTGATGGTCGCAGTTCACTGATTTCTACTCTACCACCAGATGTAGAATTAACTAGTTCAGTCATTTCTACAAGGTCAGCATATCTTCTTTTTGGCCCTTTCATTTCAACAACAAATGGCCTACCTCGACCTAGACATCTGACATCGATGTCTTCTCGCCCCATTCCATGAAATGCAGTATCTCTTGCATCGAATGCTGCACGTAATGGCTCACCAATTTGGTCTTGGACGCTTGTAGAGTATTGTTGCCCAGTCCCCTCACAAGATTCACATCCGCCATCTCTTCCTTTGCAGGTACGACAAGGCCAACGTGTTTGTGGGATGCCACGTTCTAACTTGCAGTATCTCCCATAGAGGTAAAGTGAACGTAATTCAATGGCCGGCTCAAGTGTCAAAGTGTCAATTAACAACATCACTTCTGGCTGTTCTTTGACCAATTCAGCCCCATCCAATTTTTTAGATAATTGGTTACTAAGTGCATCGTTGAAAGCAGATTTTAGTGCTTGGCTACCAGTTGCTCCAAATTGGGTTCTCAAATCGTCTTCAGAAACAACTTGGTCTTTGGCAAAATGTGCCCCTAGTTGCAACTTTTTGAATTCAAATTTTGATAATTGTTCGACAACTTGATTGGCTATTGTTTCAATATCTACAAAGAGGTCCTCACAGAATGGGCAATACTTCACATTTTCATATTTATTTGCTCCACGATTAATCGAGGCATCACGCAGTGAAGCACCTAGTTGTTCAGCATCATCCCAGGTGAATAGTTTTCCAGATAAGCGTGCAATACAATAGTTGCAAGCACCTAATCTTACAAGATTATCCAACCCATCATCTGATGGTGGCGGTGATGAAACCATGATTTCATCCAATTCTAAATCATAATCATCGACTTCTTCTTCCTCTTCTTCAAGAGGCACTAAATCAGCCCAAGGGTCGTATGCAGAACCGTACCCTGCTGAAGCATAGTTGCTCCAATCTTCGTCTTCTTTATCTTCTTCTTTAGACATGGGATGACCCCAGTGCCACCGAACGGGGAGACCGGTCGATTGCAAATCTCCGACTTACCCATCCTTCAAGAGCCTATGCTATTGCTAATCGGCCGCATAAATCCTATGCGCGCATATCTTTGAGAACAGATCTGTAAGAGATTATTCCAAGCATACCACTTGCTATGATTAGTGATGCAATTAGTGAAAAGAAAATCATAGCGGCTGAGAAAGTTCCGAACAGAGAGAAGAAGCCCATGGGTGAGAAGGATATTACTAGGAATCCTAGAACATCTGAAGCAGCAGATCCAATAAGAGCCACTCCAGATGCCCCACCTACAGCAATGATGCTTGCAAGCACAGCCTCTCCCCTATCCCTCTCCTCTCGGAATCTTTCAATCACGTGTATGACATAGTCAATTCCAACTCCAAGTGAAAGAGTTGCAATAGCAACAGTTACCATGTTCAATCCATATCCTAGGGCAGCAATCAAACCGTACAACCAAATCACTACGACGATAATCGGAGCAGTGGTGAGTAGTGAAAGTAAGAGAGAATCATAACCCCATAGTATGCCTGCAATGAAAGTAATAATGCCAATAAACATTCCAATTGTAGGCCCAGCAATTAGTGAAGTAATAGCCCATGCAGTTAGAGCAATGGCCAAAGGAGCATAACCTAAGGAGAGAGTACTCCAAAGCGGACCGCTTTCCATATTGTGCTTGATGCGCTTCTTATTTTCCTCTGTCGTTGGCCGGAATCCCCACCATAGTGTAACTACACAGAATACAACACCAAGTAACAAAGTCGATTGCATTTCATTATTTAGTGACGACGCCGCAACATAACGAGCCACTGGCTCTCCAGTGGCTATAGCCCATGTAACAGGATATTCTTCGTTAGTGAAAGCGTCATCAATGTCACCTTTATTTTTCATGTCACCTTCAGAGAGATTCTCGAATGCTGACATATCTCTGTAAAGTTCAGCAAGAGCCTTTTCTACAATTGGAAATTGTTCTGGCTGCCTCAATCCGTAACGAAGTAACATTCTCTCATATTGAGGAATACTTCCATCAGCAGCTAACCACGGTTTACTTGGGTCAAGGGGTCGGTCAGGTGCAATGTAGAGTGCTATGAGTGAGGCTGGCAATGCAGGAGTTGAATTTGTTTCAGGTATACCATGAACTGAGACATAACCAACTATGTAGCGCAGACAATCTTCATCGGTAATCATGGGTAATCCAATATCTGATCGATTACAGTTTACTCCACCCTCAGAATCTGTAGGGTCCCACCCTGCTTCAATGAATGGTGTGACATTCATTATCATAGCAAGCATAGCAATCTCAACAAGGTTATCGTAACCACCAATCTCAACTTCCCCGTTTGCTTTAATTGCGAATCTGTCAGGATCTTCAGGGCTGTGAATGTTCATATTAGCCCTAGTTTCTGCAATAGCGGAATAAACGCGAGGATCAATCACGTCCCCTTCAATCAAGATTTCACCTGGTTCTCCTTCAGAATAGAAACGGGTGTTGACCAACGAGACAACAGTAGCAAAATCTGATTTTTCATCGAAGAAATCCTCTACCTTGAAATCGCCTTCAAGATTCAACATCATTGGTGCAGCGATTGCCGAAATGAGAAGTGCTACCATTACTACCAATGGCCCAGCAATCGCTGAACTCTTAGCAACTTGAGCAAGCCAACTACTTGGGACCAAATGAACGGTTTCGCTATCTTCTGGCTGAAGCTTCCCTCTATTCTCCAACCATTTGTCAATGTCTAATCTTACTAACGGCACCCAAATACCAGTAAGAAGAAATGCAGAAGCAACACCGAGAGCCGCTTCAATTCCAAATGAACGAAGTGCAGCGATATCAGATACTAGATTGGCAGAAAATGCCGCCATCGTAGTTATGGATGTGAGCAAAATGGCACGACCAACTCTGCTCAGTGAGATTGATGCAGCCTCATCACATTCCAGACCTTTTTTCCTCTCTTCTTTGTATCTATGTAAGACATGTAAGCTATCATCAATTCCTAATGCAAGTATGAGGATAGGTAGAAGATTTGAGAATTGACTTCTTTCTATCAGTGGATGGCCTAGTGCTTCGCTGGCTTCACCGAACCATCCAATTAAGCCAAACATCCATAGTAGGCTCAATCCCAATCCCGCAGATACAATTCCAACATCACTCCATCGGCGAAGGCTAGCCCAAAGTAGAACCGTAACGATTAGTCCCATTATCAATAATAGCGACACACTCTCTTGTAATTCACGGTTAACTTCAATGTTAATCCCTTGAGCAATAACAAATGTTAGTGTTAGTTCGTCAGATTCTCTCATGGAACTTTCTAGTGAAACCAAACCCCACTCCCAGGCGCATGCACCTTCGCCATCTTCAACAGAATCTAAACAGAATTGGGAGTCTCTTTTTGGCGGCGTTGTTGCTAATTTCAAACCCTCCCATTCGTAGCCAGACTCTGCTCTAGCATTCATCCATTCAGAAGTCCAACCCGCTTCTTCAGCAGCTCCAATATCAAATTGAATCAATAGCCAAGTGGAACTTGCTGACCAGCGACCTTTCTCCCAAGAAGCCCCCTCCCAGCTTCCATTTGGGGTTAGAGTTCCTCCGACTGGTCCAATGACCCCATCATCTGCGGCATGAAATCCTCGATCTAGTGATAACCACCGAAGTACATTCCCATTACTTCCTTCAACGATTCTTTCGAAAGCCAAGTCAATGTGGGCTTGAGTAAGATTTGTATCATCGAAAGCTAGACAATCCAATTCGCCGCAATTACTCCAGTTTGTACTCGGTGGGAGCGGTGTTCCGTATGGGCTAACAGTGGGGTGGGTAAGGATTGATTCTCCAGCCATGAATGACCGCATCTGATCTGGGATGGTTATGACTCCTAGATATTGATTGAAGGTGATATCAGAGACAATGGGTCGATAAAATTCTGAAATAGGATCATCACGCGCCACGTCTGCTTTATGGTCAATTTCACGTAATACCGATAGATTCAGAATCCCCCCGACTGGGTCAAAAACCCCTTCGCCATCTCCCACGTAAGGCTCAATTTCGTCAGCATAAACTAGCCCCGGTTCACTTCCATGAAATGAAGAGTCACGTATTGTTACAGCATATCCTACGACCTGTTCATTTGTGGGAAATTCTGTTTTAATCACTTCTCGTGCTTCAAGTTCAGGCGAATCTAGATTGTATGATTCCATGTCTATTGGGGTTAGTGCATACATCATTCCTGGAATCATTAGAAGCGAGGCGATGAGGATGGATAGATGGAACAGTTTGCGATGTGGTAACAGGATAGATGCAACTCTAGAGAAATCTCGCATCCTTATCCCTAAACACTTGGCCCGGCTTCTTTATTTTCAATTGAACTGTGCTGCGTTTTGATTAATGTTATCAAATAAGGTGTCAAATCGCAATATCGTTATGATAGTTCTATTTCAAATTCAATCTAATTTGGAGAAAAAATGTGTTTTGATAATCCGACGCGCTTAATTAGGGGCGGCAGGTCGCCGAGTTCCCCATAGGGGAACAAGGAGACTTTGAGATGCGCCGAACACATGGTCTACGTCAGGGAACTCGCACTATTGCGAGCCGTAGCAAGAAAGATCGTGGCCGTTTGTTCATCAGGTGGGCTATGCACCCTTACGAAGTAGGTGACAAAGTTTCTATCGTTATTGATGGTGGTCAGCAGAAAGGTATGCCCCACCGCAGGTTCCAAGGTAGGACTGGTACAATTTCTGGTAAGCAGGGGCGCGCATATGTTGTCTCAGTTAAGGATGGAAATATGGCAAAAACAGTTGTC